>NZ_CEYDPX010000016.1:37948-40069 GCF_982804495.1 Candidatus Thiopontia autotrophica
AGTGTTGGTGTTCTCTATGATCGCCTCCACTCCCGCCAGATCAACGATTACGGCGGTGTTGCCAACACCATGCCGGCATTTGCCGCATTTATGCTCTTCTTCTCCATGGCCAATGCAGGGCTGCCCGGCACCTCCGGTTTTGTCGGTGAGTTTATGGTTATTCTCGGATCCTTCCGTGCAAACTTCTGGATCGCCTTCCTTGCCGCCACCACCCTGATTCTTGGTGCCGCCTATACCCTCTGGATGTACAAGCGCGTAGTCTATGGAAAAGTGGCCAATGAGGGAGTTGCTGGGTTGAGCGACATAACTGGCCGAGAGTTCCTGATGATGTCGATACTGGCTGCCGCAGTACTGGGAATGGGGCTCTACCCCGCACCAATAATCGATATCATGCACGCATCGGTTGACCACCTGCTGCAGCAGATGACGGTATCTAAATTGTGAGTAGTATTATGAATTTTGAGATAGCAGAACTTGTCGCAGTAGCACCAGAAATCACACTTCTGTCACTGGCATGCGTCGTGCTACTGGTAGACCTCTTTATCTGCGACAGTTGCCGAATCATCACCTGGTTGCTGACACTGGGCTCACTGCTGGCTACTGCTGCAGTGGTTGCAATGGGGATGGGAGGGGAGTCCCAGATCCTCTTTAGCGGCTCCATTGTCCGTGACTCCATGGGTGATGTGCTGAAAATCGCCATCCTGCTGATTACCACCATGGTATTCCTCTACTCAAAAGAGTACCAGCAAGAGCGTGGCCTCTATCGCGGCGAATACTTCGTACTGGGGCTGTTTGGGGTGCTAGGAATGATGGTCCTGGTCTCTTCCTACTCCTTCCTCACCCTCTACCTGGGGCTGGAGCTGATGTCCCTCTCCATGTATGCGATGGTTGCCCTGCAGCGCGACTCTGCCCGTGCCTCCGAGGCAGCGATGAAATACTTTGTACTGGGTGCGCTGGCATCCGGCATGCTGCTATACGGCATCTCCATGATCTACGGTGCTACAGGAACACTAAATATTGGTGAGGTTGCCAAGGCGATCCAGCTACAGAGTGGTGATCAGGATCTGAGCCTGGTGCTGACATTTGGTCTCGTATTCATGGTCTCCGGTATCGCCTTCAAACTGGGCGCAGTGCCATTTCATATGTGGGTACCGGACGTATACCACGGTGCCCCAACCTCGGTAACCCTCTATATCGGTAGTGCCCCCAAGATCGCCGCCTTTGCCATGGTGATGCGCCTGCTGGTGGATGGTCTGGGCGGGCTGGTTGTGGATTGGCAGCCGATGCTGATCATCCTGGCACTGCTCTCCATGGCCTTTGGTAATATCATCGCGATCGCACAGACCAACCTCAAAAGAATGCTCGCCTACTCGGGCATCTCCCATATCGGATTCCTGCTGCTGGGTGTGTTGAGCGGCACAGAGGCCGGTTTTGAATCGGCCATGTTCTACGCCATAACCTACGCACTCACCTCTGCCGGTGGCTTCGGCATGATCCTGCTGATGAGTCGCAGAGGCTTTGAGGCCGAGGAGATCAGTGACTACAAGGGGCTGGCAAAGAAGAGCCCCTGGTTCGCCCTGATGATGCTTATACTGATGTTCTCAATGGCAGGGGTGCCGCCCACCGTCGGCTTCTACGCAAAACTCGCTGTACTGCAGCAGGTGATCTCGGTTGACCTCGTCTGGCTTGCAGTAGCTGCCGTATTCTTCTCGATTATCGGCGCCTACTACTACCTGAGAGTGATCAAGATAATGTACTTTGATGTAGCAGATGAAAACAGTGGTGCCTCACCACAATTCAGCCTAGATCCGGCAGGGCTAACACTCTCAGCAAACGCACTGATAGTCCTGGTACTAGGCATCTTCCCAAGCCAGCTAATGTTAATCTGCCAAACCGCAATCGGCTAATATTGGGGTCAGGTCTGCGTTTTTACTGTTATTTAGCTAATAACGCCCATCTCAAACAACAAAAAGGCCGATCTCAAAAAGAGACCGGCCTTTTTTCTATTTGGTAGCGGGGGCCGGATTTGAACCAACGACCTTCGGGTTATGAGCCCGACGAGCTACCAGACTGCTCCACCCCGCATCAAAGTGTTGCGTATAGTACAGACGACAGTTATCG
>NZ_CEYDPX010000017.1:0-13204 GCF_982804495.1 Candidatus Thiopontia autotrophica
CAGACCCGCTCAATCTGCTGACGAATGGTTGCTCGCAATTGTGCCAGCTTCTGTGGGCCAGCTCCAGACTCTCTTCTGGAATTAATAATCTGTTCACTCTCCAGTTCAGCCTCAAGCATCATCTCCTCTCGTAACCTCTTCTCTCTACGCCTCTCTTTTTCCTTTTTTTCCAGCTCTCTCCTCTTTTTCAGCTGCTGCTGCTTAAGCCTCTTTGCTCTCGCCTTTTTCTCTTTGGCTTTTTTCTCTTTGGCTTTTTTCTCTTTGGCTTTTTTCTTACGCTCCAGCTCTCTCTTTCTCTTCTCTTTCGCCTTTTTCGCTGCAGCCTTCTTTTCTTTCTCTCTCTTCTTTTTCAGCCTCTGCTGCTTCAGTTTGTTCTCTTTTTCTCTTTTTAACTTCTCTTTTCTCTTACGCTCTCTGTTCTTGATCTTTTGCTCTGCCGCACGCTTGTCCGTAATTTTTTTCTCTTCTATCCTCTTGAGCACCTCACCATCAACTGCATAGGCACGAATCACCGGGGCATGGGACAAGGGTTTATCACTATCAAACAGCTCTACGTCAACCAGCAACACAGCCGACACCAGCACAAGATGAAGAATCAGAGATGATCTTAAAGGGGGGAGATCCACGGTCAGCTCTCTATCACATCAATCAAGAGGCATGAATACCGCCAATTACGAATGGTTATAGAATTCATGACAAAAAAACCTAATATCTCTTTATGTGTAACCTAAATCCTGCAAGTACTCGCACCTGCTCTGCGCAAGCTCTTGATCCGTATAACGATATTTTCTCCCTTGGGTGTAGCAATAAGTACATCACGCGGTCGAAATTCGCTCTACGAACCGATGTCTTGCACATATCAAACACTATCACTTGCAGGATTTAGGTGTAATAGAGAACATGTATAGAACAAATCATTGACTTTTGAGTGTTGCCGTGTAGACTGAATGGAAATAGTCACTACAAGAGAGGTGTTTTGCATCTACGGTACAGAACTATTTAACAAGAGTAAAGTTGCATTTTAAATCGTTATTTTTTAATGGAGGATGGTATGAAATATTTTATAGGTTTAGTTATGTTTATGTTTTCATTGACTGTTTTTGCTCAAGACAAGATCAATATAAACGAAGCAGGGTTAAAAACATTGATCAAACTGGAGCATATAGGCAAGAAGAGAGCGCAGATGATAATCGATCATCGTGAACTCTCCCCATTTGCAACCATCAGTGAGATTATGAACATCACCGGGATCGGCAAAAAGGCCTTTGAGGCGAACCGTGACATAATCACCGTGGAGTAGAGTCGTGATCAGGCCAGTATATTATGTATTATGCCGGCCTGACTTATGGCTGATCGGTCACTAGCCCCACACTGGGAACACCGGACTGTTGCAACAACGCCATTATCGAGACTACAGTACCGTAATCCACCTTGTGATCACCACGCACCAGCACCTCTGTACCCGGCTTCCGATTCATCAGTACCGATACCCGTTTCTGTAAAATATGCTGCTCAACCGGCTCCTCGGGATGATCCCCAATATTCATATAGAATGATCCATCCTCACGTACAGTAACAACCACCGGCTCCTGCTTGCTATTCTCCACCAGCTCTGCATCCACCTTTGGCAACTCAACCTTCACCCCTTGGGTAAGTAGAGGTGCAGTTACCATAAAGATAATCAGCAAAACCAGCATTACATCAATGTATGGGACTACATTTATTGAGGCCATGGGCCGTTTACGAGCACGCTGACGACTCATTCCAGCTCTTCATCATCAGCTTCATCACTATGCGACTGATGCCTGAGAATACTGGAGAACTCCTCCAGAAAAATATCATAACGATTATGTAGTCGCTCAATCTCGGTGGAGAAACGGTTATAAAAGATTACTCCCGGGATCGCAGCAAACAGCCCGATGGCTGTTGCCACCAGCGCCTCAGAGATGCCCGGAGCAACCATGGCGAGAGTTGCATTACTGGTGGCGCCGATAGCACTGAATGCGTTCATGATCCCCCAAACCGTTCCAAACAGACCAACATATGGGCTGGTAGATCCAACCGTAGCCAGAAACGACAGGCTCTCCTCCAGTTGATCGAGATCACGATTAAGTGCCACTCGCATGGCACGCCCGGAACCATCAACCACATCAGAGGATCTCATCCCTGAACGTTTGCGCAGCCTGATAAATTCACGGAAACCGGAGACAAAAATACCGGCCATACCATTTGGTTTTTTCCCCTCAAACTGACGAAACAGATCACTCAGACTTTTGCCGCTCCAGAACAGATCCTCAAAACGGTCAGCCGCCTCAATGGCCCCCCTGAAGTCATGCAGTTTGCGAAATATGATATTCCATGACCAGATAGATGCAGCCACCAGTAAAAGCAGAATTAACTGTACTACCGGGCTAGCATCCAGAATTAGCGCTGTAATTGAGAGTTCATGGTTCATGATTTCTGTATCTTTTTATAAAGTTTCTCAGGCAGTGGTACAGGCTTGAATGTCTCACTGTTCAGACTGGCAATTTTAACAGCTCCACTACACAAAGGTCTCTTCTCACCGCTACGATAGATATCCTGCCTAAGGGATATACTCGCTTTACCAACTTTTTGAGACGAGGTTACAACCTCAAGCTCATCATTGAAACGTGCTGGTGAATTGTAATCAACTGTGACCGAACGGACCGCAAAAATCACCCCTTCATCCTCTATCATTTGGTCTTGCTCAAACCCTAAGAATCGCAACCACTCTGTTCTGGCACGCTCCATATATTTCAGATAGTTGGCATAGTAGACCACGCCACCGGAATCGGTATCCTCATAGTAAATTCGCACTGGAAAACGGAAAGGTCTCATATTCATCTTGGGATTAGTCGTCTCGCAAGTGGCGGCACTCTTCTACAGGCAGTCGTCTGTGGCCAGGGATGGTCACAGCCGAGCGATACGGGGATGTACTTGAGCGCACTGCATGGAGGAGAGTGCCGCCGCTTGCGAGAGAGCCATTATCAGAAGAGATCACCATTTCGCTCCTCTCGGCGCGGCGTCAGCCCAAAGTGGAGATAGCCATTTTTGGTCACTACCCGCCCTCTTGGGGTGCGCATCATGTAACCCTGCTGGATAAGATAGGGCTCAATTACGTCCTCAATGGTTCCCCGCTCCTCCCCTATGGCAGCTGCAATGCTGTCGATCCCGACCGGACCACCATCAAATTTTTCTATCATGCTCAACAGAAGTTTGCGGTCCATATTGTCAAACCCCTTCATATCCACATCCAGCAGATCGAGCGCACGCTCCGCAACCTCCCGGGTAATGTTACCGTCTGCCTTGACCTCGGAGTAATCACGCACCCGGCGCAGTAGCCTATTGGCAATTCTCGGGGTACCACGAGAGCGTTTTGCAATCTCTACTGCACCGCCCTTCTCTGTTGGAACCGACTGAATGGAGGCGGCCCGCATTACGATGGAGGTGAGATCGGTCTCGTTGTAGAACTCCAGCCGCTGCACAATGCCAAAACGGTCACGCAGTGGAGAGGTGAGTAGCCCGGCACGGGTGGTAGCCCCCACCAGGGTGAATGGAGGTAGATCAAGCTTGATGGAGCGGGCTGCAGGCCCCTCCCCGATCATGATATCGAGCTGGAAATCCTCCATCGCAGGATAGAGCACCTCCTCTACTACCGGACTGAGCCTGTGAATCTCATCAACAAAGAGGACATCATGGGGTTCCAGATTTGTGAGTAGTGCAGCCAGATCACCAGGCTTTTCCAGTACGGGGCCGGAGGTGTGGCGCATACCAACCCCCATCTCATTGGCGATAATATGGGCCAGGGTGGTCTTGCCGAGACCTGGAGGCCCAAATATCAGGGTGTGATCCAGCGGCTCTCCACGCCCGCGCGCCGCAGGGATAAAGATATCCATCTGCTCACGCACAACCGGCTGCCCCTCATAATCACTAAGAAGTCTGGGGCGAATTGCACGATCCAGACGCTCCTCATCTGGGGTAGCAACTGAAGATATGGTACGAATATGATCACTCATGGCTTCACGCTCTGCCTGAGTGCGCGGCGAATAGTCTCCTCACTACTGAGCCCCTCTTCCTCTACCGCACTAACCAGTTTTGAGGCCTGCTGTGGCTTGTATCCAAGTGAAATCAGCGCATGAACTGCCTCGCTATGTGGGTCCGCCACCACCTCAGAACGACCACCAGAGGCGCCATCAACTACATTCCCAATATTGGCGCCAAAACTATCCCACTCACTGAGTCGATCTCGCATCTCCACAATCAACCGCTCTGCGGTCTTTTTACCCACCCCAGGAAGTCTAACAAGGGCTGTGGTGTTCTCCTCATTGATACAGCAGACAAAATCCTCTGCACTCATCCCGGAGAGAATCGCCAACGCCAGTTTGGCCCCCACCCCACGGACCCGGATCAGAGCACGGAACATCCGACGCTCACTCTCGGTGGCAAATCCATAGAGAAGCTGGGCATCCTCACGCACCACCAGATGGGTATGAAGTGTTACCTCTGTACCGGTTTCAGGTAGTGCATAGAAGGTCGACATGGAGGCCTCAAGCTCATAACCAACCCCACCCACATCAACCAGCAACTCTGGCGGTTTACGCTCTAAAAGTACCCCCCTCAGCCATCCTATCAACGCAATCTTCCCCCCTTCCACTCCGTTGAAAGCCCCATTCGATTCAGACTTTGCGAACGGTTAGCATGACATATCGCACAGGCCAGTGCATCAGCCTCATCCGCCTGCGGATTGGTCTGCAGATTCAGTAGTGCACGCACCATCATCTGCACCTGGATTTTGGCAGCATTTCCGCGCCCTACCACTGCCTGTTTTATCTCTGCAGGGGTATATTCATACACTGTTAGATCACGATTTGCAGCTGTACAGATTGCGGCTCCACGTGCCTGCCCTAACTTAAGTGCAGAATCGGCATTACGGTGCATGAATACGTTCTCGATTGCAAACTCATCGGGATGACAACGATCAAGAACTTCACTTACCGCCTCAAATATAGCGTGCAATCTCTCTGGAAGAGTATCTCCCCTGATTCTCAACGCACCACTCTCAATATGGCGATACCCCCCCTTCTCCATCTCGATCACCCCGTAACCGGTAGTTCGAGATCCTGGGTCGATACCGAGAATTCTTGTCATTAGATTACTGACTGAGTGCAGCCATCACCTCTTCCGGGATATCCGCATTACTGTAGACATTTTGGACGTCATCCAGATCCTCCAGACGATCCACCAGTTTGAGTAGCTTCTCGGCACCATCCTGGTCCAGCTCAGTCATGGTTGAGGCACGCTGGGTCAGATCTGCCGAGGCGGGCTCTAGCCCTGCATCAACCATCACCTGTTTTACATCCAGGTAACTGGCCTCATCAGTCAGCACCTCAATTGAGCCATCATCCTCTGTCACCACATCCTCAGCCCCGGCCTCCAGGGCCGCGTCCATAATGGCATCCTCATCACTTTCTGGAGGATAAAGCAGTACGCCGGTCTTGGTAAAGAGATAGGAGACTGAACCGTCAGTTCCCAGATTACTTCCATGCTTGGTAAAGGCGTGACGCACCTCAGATACTGTGCGATTGCGATTATCGGTCAGACAGTCAACCATCACCGCCACCCCATTGGGACCATATCCCTCGTAGCGAATTTCGTCAAAGTTTTCACCATCAACATCACCACTACCACGCTTTACTGCACGCTCAATGGTGTCACGGGTCATATTGGCACCCAGTGCCTTGTCCACAGCAGCACGCAGACGCGGATTGTCTGCCACATTGCCGCCACCCATCTTTGCTGCCACGGTGATCTCACGGATCAACTTGGTGAAGATCTTGCCACGCTTTGCATCCTGCGCACCCTTGCGATGCTGGATGTTGTGCCATTTACTATGTCCTGCCATCTCTCTATACCTCCAGCATCCTCTCCAGTGCCAATCTTGCCTGCTCTGCCACACTCTCATCCACTTTAATCTGGTTAACCACATTCCCCTCCAACAAATTCTCCAGTGTCCAGAGCAGATGTGGTGGATCAATCCTGAACATTGTAGAACACATACAGACTGTTGGGGACATGAAGTGGACAGATTTTCCCTCTCCCTTGAACTGCTCATGGAGACGGTTTACCAGATTCAGCTCCGTACCCACCAGCCAGCGTGTATTGGGTTCCGCTTCTGCAATCGTCTTGATGATGTATTCAGTCGAACCGACATAGTCTGACTTCTGACAGACCTCATAGGAGGATTCCGGATGGGAGATGATTTTTGTCTCAGGATGCATCTCCTTGAAGCGGTCAATTTGCTCCGGCCTGAACATCTGGTGTACTGAACAGAACCCCTTCCAGAGAATGATTTTCGCATTGTGGATCTCCTCTGCGGTCAGACCACCCATTGGCAGATCATAATCCCACACCACCATCTGATCGAGTGGGATCCCCATGGTGGCTCCGGTATTTCTGCCGAGATGCTGGTCGGGGAAGAAGAGCACCTTCTCTCTCTGACTGAATGACCACTCAAGCACATGACGTGCGTTGGTAGAGGTACAGACAATGCCGCCATGGCGCCCGCAGAACCCTTTCAGGTCTGCTGCAGAGTTGATATAGGTGACCGGGGTTATGGTCTCGTCAGGGTTTAATATGGTGGATAGCTCCTGCCACGCCTTTTCCACTTTTGGAAGATCGGCCATATCAGCCATGGAGCAGCCTGCGTTCATGTCGGGAATAACCGAGATCTGATCTGGACGGGAGAGGATATCAGCCACCTCCGCCATAAAGTGGACCCCACAGAAGACAATGTACTCTGCCTGTGAGTTGGCTGCCTGACGAGAGAGTTTCAGAGAGTCACCAGAAAAATCGGCATGTTGGAACACCTCCTCCCGCTGGTAGTGGTGACCCAGGATAACCAGACGCTCACCAAGCTCCTCTTTGGCCGCAAGGATGCGCTGCTGGCACTCCTCGTCATCCTGTATTGAGAATGGATCTTCCAGCTTATGAACTGCTAACCCCATATCTTATTCAGCCTTCTGTACCTTGCGCAGACGTATATTGAGCTCCCGCAGCTGATGATCACTTACACGATCTGGCGCACCAGTTAGCAGACAGTTGGCCGACTGGGTCTTGGGAAATGCCATCACATCACGAATAGAGTCCGCGCCCGCCATCAGCATTACCAGGCGATCGAGACCGAAGGCCATACCACCATGCGGAGGACAGCCATACTTGAGGGCATCGAGCAGGAAGCCAAACTTGTCCTGAGCCTCCTCATCACCGATCCCCAGCACCTTCAGTACACTCTCTTGCGTTTCCGGATCGTGAATACGGATGGAACCACCGCCAATCTCACTACCGTTGAGGATCATGTCGTAGGCACGTGAATATACCTTGCCAGGCTCACTATCCATCATCCCCAGTTGATCACTATTTGGGGCTGTAAAGGGGTGGTGGATCGCATTCCAGCGATCAGATTTCTCATCCCAATCAAACATCGGGAAGTCTACAACCCAGAGCGGCTTCCACTCAGCAGACATAAGGCCACGATCCTCTCCCACCTTAACTCGCAACGCACCCAGCGCCTCATTAACTACCTTGGCCTTGTCCGCACCAAAGAATATAAGATCACCACTGTTGGCACCGGTACGCTCCAGAATGCCGGCAATGGTGTCGTCAGGGAGGAATTTTACGATTGGGGACTGCAATCCATCACGTCCACCCTCGACATCATTGACCTTGATATAGGCGAGACCACGAGCACCATAGATACTGACAAATTTGGTGTAGCCATCAATATCCTTGCGGCTCAGGCTATTACCACCTGGCAGACAGAGTGCCGCCACCCTGCCATTTGGATCATTGGCCGGACCAGAGAAGACCTTGAAATCAACCTCGGTCATCAAGTCAGCCACATCAATCAGTTCCAGCGAGACACGCAGATCAGGGCGATCAGAGCCGTAACGACGCATGGCCTCGTCATAACTCATCTGCTGAAATTGATCTGGAAGCTCTGTCCCCAAAACCTCTTTGAAAAGTCCCCTAACCATATCCTCCATCAACCCCATAATCTGCTCCTCATTGAGGAAGGCGGTCTCGATATCGAGTTGGGTAAATTCAGGCTGACGGTCGGCACGCAGATCCTCGTCACGGAAACAGCGAACCACCTGATAGTAGCGGTCCATACCAGAGACCATCAACAGCTGCTTGAAGAGCTGTGGTGACTGCGGCAGTGCAAAAAATTCTCCCGGATGGGTACGACTTGGAACCAGATAGTCACGTGCCCCCTCAGGAGTTGCACGAGTCAACATTGGAGTCTCTATATCAAGAAACCCATTACTGTCCAGATAGTTACGAATGTGCCGAGTTACCGCCGCTCTCAGCTTCATCCGTTGCTGCATAACCGGACGACGTAGATCGACATAACGGTAGCGCAGACGAATGTCCTCACCCATGCCATCATCATCAATCATGAATGGAGGAGTCTTGGCACGGTTCAGAACCTCAACCTCGGAGATCAGCACCTCAACTTTACCAGTTGGCATATCCTCGTTGATTGTCCCCTCCGGGCGCTCCCTGACCAACCCCTTGATACCCAACACGTATTCAGAACGTACATGCTCTGCAATCTCGAACGGCTCAGCACGGTCAGGGTCAAACACAATCTGCGCCAGCCCCTCTCGATCACGCAGATCGATAAAGATAACGCCACCATGATCACGGCGACGGTTAACCCATCCAGCCAGCTGGATCTCCTGACCAATCAGGGACTCATTCAACTCTCCACAATAGTGGCTTCGCATATTTTTTCCTTGTTACTCTATATTCAATAATTCTTGATACAATCAGAATCGATGCTACCAAAAGCTCTGACAAATTCATCTATCTCTTTTCTGAGACCATCGGTAGCCAGGGATGGATACCGCTGAGCGTACATGGATGTATTCACAGCGTGTCTCAGAATAGAGATAGATGGACTTGTTATACCCAGTATTCCTAATCAATCACCACAACAACAGCCTCCACCTCCACAGGATGGTGCCGAAGATGGCTCACTCTTGCCCGAGTCAGCCATATTCTTCTTCTCACCGGTCTTGAAGTCACTCTCATACCAGCCACCTCCAGAGAGACGGAAACCGGCTGCAGAGACCTGTTTTTTCAGTGTTGGTTTTCCACACGCTGGGCACTCCATCAATGGGTCATCACTCATCTTCTGGAGTTTCTCTATATGGTGGCCACAACCGCCACAAACATACTCATAAATTGGCATTTATCTAATCCTTAACAGACAATCGGGCTATTATACCGAATCCAAAATCTGACAGATAGAGTATACAACCTAGACAATCCAATAATGCATAATGCCTTTACCAAGATGCCCTCCTCCTCCAGAGAGGATTGGCGCACTATCAGATCACTACTTCCATACCTGTGGGGATATCGTTACCGTGCTGGTCTGGCTATTGGGTCTCTTATTCTGGCAAAAT
Organism: Candidatus Thiopontia autotrophica; assembly: GCF_982804495.1. Lineage (NCBI taxonomy): Bacteria > Pseudomonadati > Pseudomonadota > Gammaproteobacteria > Candidatus Thiopontia > Candidatus Thiopontia autotrophica. The sequence continues at coordinate 9,492 of NZ_CEYDPX010000017.1, forward strand.
TGGCAAACGTCACTGTTCCACTCCTGCTCAAGGAGATTGTAGATACCCTGGATCAGAACCATGAGGCCGCCCTGGTGCTGCCGTTGGCTCTGCTTGTCGGATATGGGTTAATGCGTGCAGGTAGCGCCTTCTTTAATGAGCTACGTGATGCCATCTTTGCCAAGGTTCGACACGGAATTGTAAGGGAGATCTCAATCCGTTTTATGTCTCATCTCCACAACCTCTCGCTACGTTTCCATCTGGACCGCAAAACCGGCGGGATAACCAGAGATATGGAACGTGGCACCAGATCGATCAGCTCCCTCTTCAATATGCTGCTCTTCAACATCATCCCAACCATGATTGAGGTAACCCTGATAGCCGTAATTCTATTCGCCAACTACAACCCTTGGTTTGCCATCATCACCTTCACCACCGTAGCAATCTATATCGCCACCACCTTTGTTATCACCAACTGGCGCATGAAATATAGAGTAGCGATGAACAAGCGTGATTCTGATGCCAGCACTCAAGCAGTCGATAGCCTCATCAACTACGAGACCGTAAAATATTTTGGCAATGAGCAGTATGAGCTGGACCAATACGATGAACAGATGAGAAGCTGGGAGGTGGCTGCGGTCAAGAGCCAGACCTCAATGTCGGCGCTTAACTTTATCCAGGCCTTCATCATCGCCATTGGGGTCACTATCACCATGGTCATGGCTGGCCAGGGAGTTGTGGATGGTGAGATGACTCTGGGAGATCTGGTGCTGGTCAATACCTTCCTGTTACAGCTCTTCATCCCTCTCGGTTTTCTGGGGATGGTATATACCCAGATCAAACATGCACTCTCCGATATCGACATGATGTTTCAACTGCTGGAGAAAAAACCTGAAATCGAGGACCTGCCAACTGCAACTGCACTCAACCCTGGAGAGGGCGAGATTGAGTTCAGAAATGTTGAGTTTGGGTATAACAGTGACAGAAAGATCCTGCACAACGTCAGTTTCAAGATACCTGCTGGGAAAAAGGTTGCCGTAGTGGGCAAGAGCGGATCAGGAAAATCAACCCTGGCAAGGCTGCTGTTCCGTTTCTACGAAATTGATAGAGGCCAGATCACCATCAATGGAGTTGATATCAAAACTGTGACCCAGAAGAGCCTGCGAGAGGCGATCGGTATTGTCCCCCAGGATACGGTCCTCTTTAACCATACCATTCACTACAATATCGAGTATGCCAGGCCGGGGGCAACCCATGGAGAGATTGAAGATGCTGCAAGAGTGGCCAACATTCACGACTTCATTACCGCCCTGCCACAAGGGTATGAATCTACCGTTGGTGAGCGCGGCCTGAAACTCTCCGGTGGTGAGAAGCAACGTATTGCCATCGCCCGCGCCATCCTCAAGAACCCACCCATTATGGTATTTGATGAGGCCACCTCATCGCTCGATTCAGCAGCAGAGCGGGTGATCAACAGTTCACTAAAAGAGATCAGCAGCCACCACACCACCCTGGTAATTGCCCACCGCCTCTCCACCATCGCTGATGCCGATGAGATTCTGGTGATGGATTCCGGATATATTATCGAACGTGGAACACACAAAGAACTGATTGATATACATGGTGTTTATGCAGATATGTGGATATTGCAACAGGAGCAGCGGGAGAGGCAGAAAACCTGAAAAACAGGTAATAATACGTAATACAAAAGCAGCACGAATTATGAGACAATTAGCACAGTAGGAGAGAGCCTAGAGGATACAGGGATGAGCACGAGCACGAGCACGAGCACGAAAGCAGACCACAACGAGTCACCTCGTTGGTATCTTCTTGCCAGTAAACCGCGAGATGAGGAGCGGGCCCGACTCAATCTGGAGCAGCAGGGCTACACCACCTATCTGCCAATGGTGAAGCGAGAGCGGCGCCGTCGCGGCAAGACTGCTGTTAATACCGAGCCCCTCTTTCCCCGTTACATGTTTATCAAGCTGGATCGTGAGAACGACAACTGGGCACCCATACGCTCCACCTTCGGGGTCTCCGGACTGGTTGGCTTTGGAGCAACCCATACCAACTACATACCTATACCTGAACAGGTCGTTGATCTGCTGAAAAGTCATGAGGATGAGTTTGGAATCCATCAACTGGAGCGTGCCGATTGGTTCTGTGAAGGGGATTGTGTACGCATCACCAGCGGACCATTTGCCGAGATTGAGGGAGTATTCATGATGGATGATGGGCTCCACCGCGCTATGGTGCTTATAGAGATGCTTGGCAAACAACAACATATCGTTATCGAGAGTGGCCAACTGGCCCCCTGCTGTCACTGACAAAAGGTATCAATTGCGCCATAAGTGATGCGCTATACTGCAGTTCATGGCAGAACAGAAAAAAACTATTCTGATCACCGGCTGCTCCAGCGGTATCGGCCTGCGTTGTGCCGAGATTATGCAGGAGCGGGGATGGCGGGTCTTTGCAACTGCCCGCAGGGTCGAGGATGTCACCATCCTCATAGAGCATGGATTCGAGTCGGTTCAGCTTGATCTGGATAGATCGGAGAGCATCCACTCAGCCCTCGACTTTGTACTGCAACGGACAGGCGGGACTCTGGATGGTCTCTTCAACAACGGAGCCTATGGACAACCTGGTGCTGTTGAGGATCTCAGCAGAGACAATCTACGAAAACAGTTCGAGACCAACCTCTTTGGAACCGCCGAACTGACCAATGCCATCATTCCAGTAATGCGCAAACAGGGGCATGGACGAATTGTCTTCAACAGCTCGGTTCTCGGATTTGTGGTTATGCCCTACCGTGGCGCCTACAATGCCAGCAAATTCGCCCTGGAGGGGCTTGCCGATACAATGCGCCTGGAGCTTAAAGATAGTGGTATTTTTATATCACTAATTCAGCCCGGTCCCATCGAATCCAGTTTTCGCAAGAATGCATACCTGGCCTTCAAACAGAACATCAATCCTGAAAACAGCTATCACAAGGCCAATTACGAGGCGATGGAGAGACGCCTAAAAAAACCGGGACCTGCCGCACCATTCACCCTGCCTGCAGATGCGGTGGCAGATAAATTGATCCATGCGCTGGAGAGTCGCCAGCCCAAGACACGCTATCCGGTCACCTTTCCAACCCATCTATTTGCACTCCTAAGGCGCATTCTCCCTGACCGCTGGCTAGACTATATGCTCATCAGGGCATCTGGTGATGGAGCCCGCTGAGTAACTACTGATAAAAACTTGGGTTAATTGATTTTAATAATCTATTTATTTAATATACTAATCACAAGGAGTTGCTGCCAAATTATCCACGGGGGAGAGAATCAGATGAGTGAAGATGCACTGCCGGTCACCAGAGCCGCGAAGGAGCTGGGAATCAGTCGCAGAGAGATCCAGCAGAAGATCCAGTCGGGGGAGCTGGAGACCTTTGAGGGCAGGGTAACCATGGCTCAGCTGCGATCAGTCTTCCCCGCAGCGGAGAAGATGGAGACATCCTCAATCCTTGAGAAGATAAACTTCATAAAAGACAACGCCTATCTAAATCGGGTTCAGACAGCACATATTCCTGACTCATACACTCTTATGGGTCAGGTCCAACGGCTACGGATGGAGCTGCGGATGGCGCGTGAGGAGAGGATGGCACAACTACGCCTAATCAGCGAGCTGACTGGTAGTCTGCAGGAGATGCAGAGAAATTGCGATGAGAAGCAGAAGGTTATAGTTGGGAACCT
>NZ_CEYDPX010000017.1:13304-31974 GCF_982804495.1 Candidatus Thiopontia autotrophica
TGCAGGAGATGCAGAGAAATTGCGATGAGAAGCAGAAGGTTATAGTTGGGAACCTCTTGAATATGATTGCTCGAGGTTCGAAACAGCAGAAGTAGATAGGAGGTTGTCCGAGAATAGAGAGCCTACTGCAAACCCCATAAAGACCATAATCTGAGCTTATTGAACTCGTTAAATAGCGGTGCTATTCGCCTCGCCCAATAATCTCACCTTATGGTCTTTTTGTGATTTTCGCTACGGCTTCTATTCTCGGACAGCCTCCTAGCTAAATACCAGCTCCTCTCCGCTCAGAGCCACTTTCACTACATCTCCCGGCAGATAATCCCCTGCCAGAATTTTCTGCGCCAGTGGGTTCTCGATCCGGTTCTGGATTGCCCGTTTGAGCGGACGCGCCCCATAGACCGGATCAAACCCAGCCTCACCAAGTCGATCAAGTGCCTCATCACTTATCTCCAGACCAATCTCACGGTCAGCCAGGCGCTGATGGAGATACTCCACCTGAATCTTGGCAATCGCCCTGATCTCCTCCTGACCCAGAGGGTGGAAGACCACTGACTCATCAACCCGGTTGATAAACTCGGGGCGGAAGTGGGAACCGACAATCTCCATCACTGCATCCTTCATTGCAGCATAATTCCCCTCCCCAGATAGCTGCTGAATCTGCTGTGATCCCAGATTTGAGGTCATCACAATAACAGTGTTACGGAAATCAACCGTACGCCCCTGACCATCAGTAAGGCGTCCATCATCCAGCACCTGCAGCAGCACATTGAAGACATCGGGGTGCGCCTTCTCCACCTCATCCATCAAAATAACGGAATATGGCTTTCTCCGTACCGCCTCGGTCAGGTATCCACCCTCCTCATAGCCAACATATCCGGGAGGGGCACCAATCAGACGCGCCACCGAGTGCTTCTCCATAAACTCTGACATATCAATGCGTACCATCGCCTCCTCGGTATCGAAGAGGAACTGTGCCAACGCCTTGGTCAACTCGGTCTTGCCGACCCCAGTGGGGCCAAGAAAGAGGAAAGATCCATTAGGCCGGTTGGGATCAGAGAGCCCCGCTCGGGAGCGACGAATCGCATTGGAGACCGCCTCCACCGCCTCACTCTGGCCAATTACCCGCTGCTTGATCGCCTCCTCCATCCGTAGCAGTTTGTCACGCTCCCCCTCCAGCATCTTGGAGACAGGAATTCCAGTCCACTTGGAGACCACCTCGGCGATCTCCTCATCGGTCACCTTGTTGCGTAGCAGCTGGTTCTCCTTCTGCTCTGACTCCGCCTCTGCAGCGGCAGCCAACTGCTGCTCCAGCTCCGGAATCTTGCCATACTGAAGCTCCGACATCCGCGCCAGATCACCGGCACGGCGTGCAGTCTCCAGCTCAATTCTTGCCTGCTCCAGTGACTCCTTGATATGGGTCGTACCCTGTACCGCAGACTTCTCCGCCTTCCAGATCTCATCAAGATCGGAGTATTCACGCTCCAGACGATCCAGCTCTCCCTGCAGATCATCCAGCCTCTTCTTCGAGGCCTCATCACTCTCCTTCTTCAGGGCCTCACGCTCGATTTTGAGCTGAATCACCCGCCGATCAAGCCTGTCCATCTCCTCCGGCATGGAGTCAATCTCCATCCGGATCCGGGATCCCGCCTCATCCATCAGATCAATCGCCTTATCCGGTAGCTGGCGATCGGTAATATAGCGGTGTGACAAAGTTGCAGCCGCAACAATCGCAGGGTCGGTAATATCGATGCCATGGTGGACCTCATAACGCTCCTTGAGACCACGCAAAATGGCGATGGTGTCCTCTACCGAGGGCTCATCCACCAATACCTTCTGGAACCTTCTCTCCAGTGCTGCATCCTTCTCCACGTACTTGCGATACTCATCCAGGGTGGTGGCACCCACACAGTGAAGTTCACCGCGCGCCAGCGCTGGTTTCAACATATTTCCAGCATCCATGGAGCCTTCAGCCTTGCCAGCTCCCACCATGGTATGGATCTCGTCAATAAAGAGAATCACCTGACCCTCCTGTTTGCTGAGATCATTGAGCACCCCCTTGAGACGCTCCTCAAACTCACCGCGGAATTTTGCCCCGGCAATCAGTGCGCCCATATCGAGCGAGAGCAGTCGTTTTCCCTTTATCCCCTCTGGAACCTCACCATTTACAATACGCTGTGCCAGCCCCTCGACAATTGCAGTCTTTCCAACCCCCGGCTCACCGATCAGCACCGGATTATTCTTGGTACGGCGCTGTAGCACCTGAATGGCACGGCGGATCTCATCATCACGCCCAATTACTGGATCAAGCTTTCCCTGTTCGGCTCTTTCAGTTAGATCAATAGTATATTTTTCAAGTGCTTGCCTCTGCTCCTCTGCATTTGGATCATCTACACTCTCGCCACCACGCAGCTGCTCCACCGCCTGCTCCAGGGAGCCCTTGGCGGCCCCAGCTTTTCTCAATAGCTCACCAAGCGTCCCCTTGTCATCCGCCGCAGCCAATACAAAGAGCTCCGAGGAGATATACTGATCACCCCGTTTCTGAGCCAGCTTATCGGTTAGATTCAACAACTTGCCAAGGTCATTGGATAGCTGAACATCCCCTCCCACACCCTCCACCGAGGCAAGACGATCCAGCGCCTCACCTAACTGGGAGCGTAGCGGATTTACCTGGACTCCCGCCAGGGTGAGAAGGTGACGAACTGTTCCACCCTCCTGATCCAGTAGTGCCAGCATAAGGTGAATCGGCTCAATAAACTGGTGATCTCTGCCTACAGCCAGTGACTGTGCATCTGATAGCGCAGCCTGAAATTTTGTTGTTAGTTTGTCCATTCTCATGGGTGTGTTGCTCCAATAATGTTTGATCTCCCCCTTTAATGGGGGCATTTTTTCACTTTTCAATATCTATCAAGCTTTGCGAAAGTAATGACACGCTCGTACGGGTGGCCGTCTATAGCCAAGAAGGCTACAGCCGAGCGATACAGGGATGTGCTTGAGTGTGCCACATGGGCGAACGTGTCATTACTTTCGTAAAGATTGATACTTAACCAATGATGTTGAAACGGTATAATCTCGCGATGAATTCAACCCCCACCATCGGTTTTGTCAGCCTTGGTTGCCCCAAGGCAACTGTTGATTCCGAACGAATCCTTAGCCAGATTCGTGCCGAGGGGTACAGGCTTGCAAACAGCTACAGCAAATCGGATCTTGTGGTGGTCAACACCTGCGGCTTTATTGATGCCGCCATTGAGGAGTCACTTGATACCATTGGTGAGGCGATGGAGCAGAATGGACAGGTTATTGTGACCGGCTGTCTGGGGGGGGATCGGGATAAAATTCTCTCCAACTACCCCAACGTGCTGGCGGTAACAGGGCCAAATTCAACTAAAGAGGTTATGGAGTCCATCCACGCCACAGTGCCCCCACCTCAAGATCCGCTGACCAAACTGCTGCCGGATCGGGAGGTGCGGTTGACCCCGGACCACTACGCCTACCTTAAGATCTCCGAGGGGTGCAATCAGCACTGCAGTTTTTGCATTATTCCATCTCTGCGTGGAAAACTGGTGAGTCGACCCATTGGTGAGATTTTGGGTGAGGCGGAACGACTGGTGGAGAGTGGGGTAAAGGAGCTGATGGTGGTGTCTCAGGATAGTGCTGCCTACGGTGCCGACCTGCGCTATCGCAGTGAGATCACTGGCAATGGGGTCCTCTCCACCCGTATCACAACCCTGGCAGAGGAACTTGGCAAGTTGGGGATATGGATCCGTCTCCACTATCTCTATCCATACCCTGTCATTGATCAGTTGATTCCAATGATGGCAGAGGGGAAGATCCTCCCCTACCTTGATGTGCCGCTACAACACGCCTCCCCCTCTATTCTAAAGACAATGAGACGTCCAGCAGATAGTGAGAATGCGCTGCGACGAATAGAGAAGTGGCGTGAGATCTGCCCGGATATCACCATTCGCAGCACCTTTATTGTCGGCTTTCCGGGTGAGGGTGAGGCTGAATTCGAGGAGCTGCTCAATTTCCTGGAAGATGCAGATCTGGATCGTGCAGGGGCCTTCGCCTACTCACCAGTGGAAGGGGCCGCCGCCAACCAACTGCCAAACCAGGTTGATCCTGATATCCAGCAGGAGCGGCTGGAGCAGTTTATGCGGGTACAGAGTGAGATTAGTGCCAGAAAATTGCAGCACAGGGTCAGCAAAACCGAAACCATTATTATCGATAGCGTTACTGATGAGGGGGCTGTTGGTCGCAGTCGAGGGGATGCACCGGAGATTGATGGAGAGGTTCACCTACCAGACATTACCGGGCTGAGTTGCGGCGACCTGGTGAATGTCAGGATTGTGGCTGCTGATGAACATGACCTTGAGGGAGAGTTGATATGATATTGGCAATCCTTGGAATCCTGCTACTGGCTGCCATCACCCTCCCCCAAATGTGGGTCAAACGGGTGATGAGACAGTACAGCACCCCGGATGATCGATATGAGCTCAGTGGTGGTGAGCTAGCCCGAATCATCCTCAACCGCTATGGACTTAACCATGTAGGGGTTGAGACAACCAAGGAGGGGGATCACTATGACCCTGAAGATAGAACTGTTCGTCTGAGCGAGCCCTATTTCTCCGGACGCTCTCTTGCGGCGATAACCATTGCTGCCCATGAGGTTGGCCATGCCATCCAGCACGACACCGATTACAGGCCGATGGCGCTACGCTCGAGACTGGTAGGCAAGACCCGTGGCGCCGAGAAGCTGGGGGCAATGATTCTGATGGCCTCACCACTGTTTGCCGTTATCTCCAGAAGGCCTCTGCCCGCACTGATCCTCTTTCTGGCTGGACTGGCCAGCATGGGGATGCCGGCACTGGTCCACCTCGCCACCCTGCCGGTAGAGTTTGATGCCAGTTTTAACCGGGCACTTCCACTACTAAAGGCTGGAGGCCATCTCCATGACGGCGATGAGGGCGCTGCCAGAAAGCTGTTAAAAGCCGCGGCTCTCACCTATGTTGCCAGCTCTCTTAGCAGTCTGCTCAACTTCTGGAAGTGGCTACGTGTCCTGCGCCGATAGATAGATATCATAGCGTGTACTCTTGCCTGTGATCTGAAAATCTGGCTCTTGGTGGCCAAGAGGTAGGGCCTTGCGGGGGCGCTTCACAACCACCCGTCTCCTGGCTGCCACCATGGCCGCTTCCAGTAGCTCTTCCGTATCCTGATCCTCTCCAACCACCTCTCGAAATAGCATCATCTCTTTTCCCGGCAGCGCACTCTTTTTCGAATGAGGGTACATCGGATCGAGATAGCAGATATCTGGCCGCTCCTCCTCGGAGAGGGATTGCATGTAGTTGGCTCCCTCCTGTTCTAGCAGTGATATCCTCCCCATAACCTCAGCGATCTCCGAAACAGTAGCCGCCCGCTCCAGACCATCCCGTAGCAATGCGGCCACTATTGGGGAGCGCTCCACCATGGTGACCTCACACCCTAGTGATGCCAACACGAAACCATCTCTTCCAAGTCCTGCTGTCAGATCCAGTACCGATGGGGTGTTGCCGCTTTTGAGACCGACCGCCTTGGCGATCAACTGTCCCCTGCCGCCACCATAGCGAAAGCGGTGGGCTACCTTGCCTGAGACAAAATCAGCATAGACCCCACCGGTTTTGGAGTTGGTTTTACGGAGCTCGAGGCGAGCTTCCGTGTAGGTGAGGAGAAAATCGAAATCTGCACCATCTGTTACAGCAGGAAGAGCCAGCCGCTGAGCCAGCTCCTCTGCCCTGTGTTGCTGTGATGAGTCATGAGATGTGATTGCTATTGAGACACTCATGTTGGGTATATCGCTGGATGACCGCACATGTAAGGGAACATGTCCTTGTTATGAATCCTTATATCCTGGATCCCCGCTTTCGCCGGGATGACGGTTGACCTGCGCGAGGATGGCGACTAAAACTATCCAGGCTTCTTGATCTCGTCGTGGGTACTGAACTGGTAGTCCTTGAAAAGGTGCTCCGCAGTTGGCTCCTGGTAGCTGCCATCCTCATTCTGGTTGGCGGTATCTTTCAGGCGGTAGGTGTAGTGGCCACAGGTCCAGACCTTGTACTTACGCATATGGGTACAGAGGCAGATCTTCTCCTCAACCGAGATTTTCTTCTCATCCGGATGAGCTGCCACGGCCTCATTGTAGGCATCAACATAGCTGCAGTGGCCCTTGGCGTCCAGCACATAACCGTAGGATTCGCAGTTGGGGCGGATACCGGAGCCGATTGCCGGGGTGCTTTTCAGTATCCGCATGGGGTAGCCGGTTGGGGATAGGGTGTTGACCTCGATATCCTCCTCATTGGCCTCAAAGTATGCCTGTTTTGCAGCTGCCGGCAGTCCACACTCCTGGGCAATGGTAAAACGGGTGGAGACCTGGATCGCCGACGCCCCCTGCTCCAGAAATTTAGCCCCATCCGTACCGGTAAAGATGCCACCTGCCGGAATTACCGGAATGGTAAGGTCTGACTCCCTTAGATAATCGAGCACCTCCTGGGTGATGGTAGCCAGATCAAACTCGGCCCAATCCATACCAAAACCGAGATGGCCACCCGCCAGTGGTCCCTCAACCACGATAAAATCGGGCAGTCTATCCAGGCGCGCCGCCCGCTTCAGAAAGAGCTTAAGGGCACGTACTGAGGAGACGATAATCCCGATATGGGCATCCCGAAAACGGGGGTTTTCCTTGATAAGCTCAAGCGACCCAAGATGGAGGCCTGCACTAAGGGTGATGCCGTCAATCCCCGCATCGAGTGCAGCGTTGAGGCGAACCCGCAGGGTCTCCTTGGGGTTGTTCATGGTGAGTTTTTCCATACAGTTGATGAAAACTCCACCATCCCCACGCTTGGCCGACATCGCCTCATCAACGTGACGGGTCTGCGCCTCATGCAACTCACCCAGATCAAACTGGGCAATCGACTTGTCCGGATTGTCGACATTAAACTTGTACTGTTTCAGTCGGTCACCAACGTATCTGGTCTTGAAATCCTTATCGATAACCGTGGGAATCATCGCGTCTGAGAGGTGGCCAATACCACCCTGCTCTGCGAATACCAGTGCCAGGTCACGGGTCGAGATATCGACCCCCATTCCACCTAGCATCAGCGGAACAAACTCCTTGTCACCAAGAATCAGGCGGTGGTCATCGATACGTTTAGAGAGGGTTGAATCGGTCATGAAGGCAGTCTCTATATGGTTCTTCTGGTTCTCGGCAATATAATGGTTTAATCATACAATATTATAATATTCAGTGAAGCACTACTTCTCCTCACTCCCAAAAACCGCATCCCAAACCACAATGATGGCGCCAATGGAGATGGCGCTATCCGCAATATTGAATGCTGGCCAGTGCCAACCCATGGCATGAAAATCGAGAAAATCTATTACATACCCATACTGAACCCGATCAATCAGATTACCAATTGCCCCGCCAATAATTAGCGCAATTGCAATCGCCAACCAGCGCTCATCTTCACTCAGTGAACGCAGCCAACGCAACAGAAATACCGTAATTACCACAGTCAGCACCACAAAGAACCAGCGCTGCCACCCACCTGCATCTGCCAGAAAACTGAAGGCAGCCCCCTCATTCTGCATCAGCGTCAGATTCATGAAGGGGAGGATCTCTACCTGCCGATAGAGCTCAAGATAGTACTCAGCAAGAATCTTGGTCCCCTGATCCAGAAAAAGGATCAGTGCGGAGAGGCGTAGCCAGATAAGAGATGGAGTCTTCAGCTCTGAGGTCATAATTTCAATGGCTCAATGGGGTCAGGCATAGAGGCGCTGCTCACCAGAACCGGTTACATTATCCACACAGCGTCCACAAAGCTCTGGATGGTCGCTGTTGCTGCCCACGTCCTCTCGATGGTGCCAGCAACGGACACACTTCTCATGATTTGAGGCACCTACCTGCACTCTTAACCCCTCCAGCTCTGTAGCCTCTGCATCAACTGGCGCCCCATCCAGCGGATGAATTCGGGCATACGAGGTAATAAGTACAAAACGGAGCTCATCCTCAAGCTTCTCAAGCAGTGAGATAAGCGACTCATCACAGTAGAGATCAACCTCTGCATCGAGGCCAGACCCAATAGTCTTGCTGTTACGCAGCGCCTCCAGGGCACGTGCCACCTCGGTGCGAACAGCCATAATCTGCCCCCAATCGGCAGCCGTCAGGGCGGCCCCGGAGGAGTCGCCGTCCATCTGGAATAGCCCCTGGTAGAACTCCTCCAGGAAGACACTCTCACTACGCTCTCCCGGCAGGAAGCTCCAGATCTCGTCAGCGGTAAAGCTGGTGATTGGGGCAAGCCAACGGACCATCGCCTCGACGATATGGTACATCGCTGTCTGGGTGGAGCGTCTGGCCTGACTCTCGCTCTGTGTGGTGTATTGACGATCCTTGATTATATCGAGATAGAAACCACCCATCTCAACCGAGCAGAAATTATGAATCTTCTGGAAGACCTGGTGGAAGTTATACTCCTCATAAGCCTCAATAATCTCCTCCTGCAGACGTGCCGCATGGTCAACTGCCCAGCGATCCAGTGACAACATCTCCTCTGGCTTAAGCAGATCAGCCGCAGGATCAAATCCATGCAGGTTGGATAGCAGAAAACGGGCAGTATTGCGGATACGGCGATATGCATCTGCCATCCGGCGCAGAATCTCGTCAGAGACTGTCATCTCCCCACGGTAGTCGGTGGATGAGACCCATAGTCTAATAATATCGGCACCCAACTCATTGATCACCTTCTGTGGAGCAATCACGTTACCGAGTGACTTGGACATCTTCTTGCCATCCTTGTCGACGGTAAAGCCGTGTGTCAGCACCTCCCTGTATGGCGCCTCTCCATGCATCGCCACAGATGTCAGCAGTGATGACTGGAACCAGCCCCGGTGCTGATCCGACCCCTCAAGATAGAGGTCCGCCGGACGTGAGAGGCTATCCCTGCGATCCAGCACAGCATGGTGAGTAACCCCGGAGTCAAACCAGACATCCAGGGTATCCGTGACCTTCTGGTATCTCTCTGCATCGTCCCCAAGAAGTTCAGCGGAATCAAGGCCAAACCAGCCGTCAATACCTGACTTCTCAACCCGCTGCGCCACCTCCTCGATCAGGCGTACGGTCTCCGGATGTGGATCACCTGTCTCCCTGTCGATAAATAGGGCAATTGGAACACCCCAGGTACGCTGACGGGAGATACACCAGTCTGGACGATTCTCGACCATCCCCTCAATACGCGCCTGACCCCAGTCCGGCATCCAGCGCACACCCTTGATAGCATCCATTGCATCGCTACGTAGATTCGCCTGATCCATACTGATGAACCACTGTGGGGTTGCGCGGAATATGATTGGGGTCTTGTGACGCCAACAGTGAGGGTAACTGTGACGAATCTTCTCCATACAGAGAAGCGCCCCACGCTCCTCAAGCACCTCCAGCACATGATCATTTGCCTTGAATACATGCTCCCCTGCAAATATCTCTGTGCCATCAAGAAAACAACCATTCCCGCCAACCGGATTATGAACCGGCAGGTTATATTTCATCCCCACCACGTAGTCCTCCTGACCGTGGCCAGGGGCAGTATGGACTGCACCAGTACCCGCATCCAGAGTGACGTGGTCACCAACAATTATTGGCACCTGACGATCATAGAATGGGTGGTTAAGCTCTAGCCCCTCCAGGTCAGAACCGTGGCAACGTCCAAGAATGGTGTAGTCGCCGATTTCTGCACGCTCCAACACAGCAGTATGAAGTGCCTCTGCCAACAGCAGACGAGTCTCACCGGTCTGAATCAACAGGTATTCAAAGTCTGGATGGAGCGAGACCGCCTGGTTAGCTGGCAGGGTCCATGGGGTTGTGGTCCAGATAACTACCGAGATTGTGCCGCTACCATCTGACTCCAGATTGCAGCGTCCAAGAAAACCGGCCTCATCAACCACATTGAAACGGACATCAATAGCTGGGGATGTCTTGTCCTCATGCTCCACCTCAGCCTCTGCGAGGGCAGAGCCGCAATCGGTACACCAGTGGACCGGCTTCTCCCCCTTGTGAAGATGACCCTTCTCGACAATCTTTCCAAGCGCACGAATAATATCCGCCTCAAACTGGAAGTCCATGGTCAGATATGGATTATCCCAGTCACCCAACACACCGAGGCGCTGGAAATCATTTTTCTGCCCCTCTACCTGACGAGCCGCATACTCTCGAGCCTTCTGCCGAAAAGCCTCGGCATCCAGCTTGCGTCCGGGCTTGCCCCACTTCTTCTCTACATTGAGTTCGATTGGTAGCCCATGGCAGTCCCACCCTGGGATATATGGGGTATCAAACCCCATCTGGGCACGGGACTTGAGGATCATATCTTTCAGAATCTTGTTTACCGCATGGCCAATATGGATATCACCATTTGCATATGGGGGGCCATCATGGAGAATGAATGTGGGTTTCCCACTATTCTGCTCCCGCATCTTGCCGTACAGATCAATCTTCTCCCAATTTTTCAGATAGTTGGGTTCACGATTGGCCAGATTAGCCTTCATCGGGAATCCGGTCTTGGGAAGATTGAGGGTCTCTTTGTAATTGTTTGCCACTTTGTTATCCGTAACTATTTTTTAAAAACAATACTGTGAATGAGTAGTTCTGGTTTTGGTTTGTTCATCGACTGAATCCAGTTGTCCCTGATAGTTTTCTATTAATCCAGACTGTTAAGTGTCCGAGTGTCTGAGCGCAGCGAGTTTTCGGACACGCTGGATTAATAGAAAAATATCAGGATAGAGACAACTGCTGAAGGAGAAGTACAATCCAGAACCATATTTACAATTGTGCTAATTCTACAGTGAATAGCGCTCTTTGAAATAGTTTCTTGCTTGGTCCGCATCTCTCAGAATCTGCTCCTTCAACAGATCAAAAGAGTCGAACTTCTGCTCATCCCGGATCTTCTCCAGGAAATCTACCGATACATGACGACCGTAGATATCGTCTTCAAAATCGAATAGATGAACCTCAAGAATGGTTCTTGTGCCGTTAACTGTGGGGCGAGTCCCAACATTGGCAACCCCCGCAACTGGCTCGCCCTCAATCCCGAACATCTCTACCGCAAATACCCCATCAACAGGAGATATCTTGCGATGAAGATGAATATTTGCGGTTGGGAAACCGATCAGGCGCCCACGCTTATGGCCATGCGCCACTCTGCCGCACATTCTGTAGGGGCGACCCAACAGTTTCTCTGCCTCATTCAGATCCCCATCGCAAAGAGCCTTGCGCACCCGTGTGCTACTGACTCTCTCACCGTCAAGCTGGAAGGTGTGCATATTGACCACCTGGAAGCCATGTTTATGACCGGCCTCCTGCAACATTGTGAAATTTCCTCTGCGTGCCTTGCCAAAACAGAAGTCATCCCCCACCACCAGATACCGAATTCCAAGCCCCTCCACCAGGATTCTCTTGATAAACTCCTCTGGCTCCATCTCCGCCAGCTCTTTTGTGAAATGGATGGTAAAGATACGATCTATGGCCAACCGTCGTAGAGCCTTCATCTTCTCACGGAAGCGAGTCAGCCTTCCCGGACAGTTGGCTGGAGAGAAAAACTCCTGCGGTTGTGGCTCAAATGTTATGACTACTGCTGGCAGACCCATCTCATCCGCCTTATCTGCCAACTCCCCCAGAACATGGTGGTGACCAAGATGTACGCCATCAAAATTCCCAATGGTAGCAACAGAGCCATGATGCTCTGGCTTCAGATTATGTATTCCACGTATCAATTCCATTGCCACATTCTACCGTTTCTGGAACTGGGTTGGTCTGATACCGAGAAGAAAAAGTGTGGAGAAGTAGAGCAGTGCCGCCCCCACAACCTCCCCCCCCAGCACCCCAATCCTGGTCCACAGTGGTGCATCCTGCCAGAATCCACCATGAGGGGCGACCATGTAGAGAAAGAGAACCATAATCGAGAGCGCTACGGTAATCTGCATGATCAATCGTCTCCAACCGCTGAGCGGGTTATAGACTCCACGTTGACGCAGCCCCCGATAGAGTAGCCATCCATTCAGCAGGGAGGAGATGGCAGTGGCCAGAGCAAGCCCCGCATGTGGCGCATGGTAACCACCCATTACCATTGCACCAACAAAAATCAGGTTCATCCCCATGTTGGCAACCATCGCAATCACCCCGAACTTGACCGGAGTTCTGGTGTTCTGCTGAGAGAAGTAGCCGCTAACCAGTACCTTGACCAGAATAAAGCCAACCAGCCCAAGCGCATAGGCCATCAGACTGACCGAGGCCATCTCCACATCAAACAGGGTGAATTCACCGCGCTGAAATAGCAGAGAGAGCATTGGCTCTGCCAGAATAAAGAGGCCCGCACTGGCTGGAACCGCAATCAACAAAACCAGCCGGAGTGCCCAGTCCAGTGTCTGGTTGAAAGAGTCATGATCCCTTGCTGCATACTGCCCGGAAAGTTTTGGCAGAATAACTGTTGAGAGCGCAATCCCGAAGACCCCGAGTGGAAATTCCATCAGGCGATCGGAGTAGTAGAGCCATGACATGCTGCCGGCAGTAATCAGGGAGGCTATCACCAGATCCAGCAGCAGATTTATCTGCGCAACCGAGGCCCCAAACAGGGTTGGCAACATCAGCCTGAGGATCTTTCTAACTCCGGAATCACCCCAACGAAAGCGAGGGCGAGGCAGCATGCCCAGCTTCAGCAGTGGTGGAATCTGGAACAGTAGCTGAACCACACCACCAATCAGCACCCCCCAGGCCAGAGCGGTAACCGGCACATCCATAAGCGGAGAGAGCCAGATTGCTGCACCGATCAGTGAGAGATTGAGAAAGACCGGGGTGAATGCAGGGATGGCAAAACGTCCGTAGGTATTGAGAATTCCGCCCGCAAAGGCAGTCAGTGAGATCAGCAACAGATAGGGAAAGGTGATTCGCAACATTCCAGAGGCGAGCTCAAAACGGTCTGTCTCCTCAACAAATCCTGGCGCAAACAGCATGATAAACAGTGGCGCAGCAACCACACCGATAGCGGTCACCAGCAGCAGAACGCCTCCCAGGGTCCCAGCCACCGCATCAGTAAGCTGGCGAACCTCATGCTGCTCCCCCGTTGACCGCTTCTCCGAGAGAACCGGAACAAAAGCCTGGGAGAAGGCACCCTCGGCAAAAAGCCTGCGCAGGAAATTGGGGATCTTGAATGCGACCACAAAGGCATCCATCATCCCACCAGCACCAAAGTAGCGGGCAAAGACAATATCGCGCACCAACCCCAAAATACGGGAAATCGTGGTCATCAGCCCCACAACCATGGTGGATTTCAGTAGTTTATGGCTCAAAATGCGATTTTCTTTGAAAAAATTGAATCATACCAGTGATAACAATTGACAGTTCAAGAGAAAACGAAGAAAATACGCGGCTCATTTTTTGAATTGCTGTAGAAAAGCAGCAAATTACACAGTTATATATTCTCAGGAGAGATACCTTGGCAAATTCCCCTCAAGCTCGCAAACGTGCTCGTCAGGCTGACAAAAAGCGTAACCACAATCAGGGACGCCGTTCCATGATGCGCACCTCACTTAAAAGGGCAATAGCTGCCATTGAGTCTGGCAATCGTGAAGAGGCTGAGACACTTTACAAGAGCGCATCTTCTGCACTTGATATTGCTGCGAAGAATGGCCTGATTCATCGCAACAAGGCTGCCCGTCACAAGAGTCGTCTGAATGCACATATTCGTGCCATGTAATGGAGACGATTCATCCGAATCATAAAAAACCGGCATCTTAGCCGGTTTTTTTATGATTCGGGTGAATCCTTGAAAAAGTAATCGCAACCTCACACGAGCAGCCGTCTGTGGCCTGGACGGCCACAGTCGAGCGACACAGGGATGTGCTTGAGCGTGCTGCATGGGTGAGGTTGCGATTACTTTTGCAAGGAGTCATACCAACACCATATTGTCTCGGTGGACAATCTCCTCCTCATCTACGTAACCCAGCATAGCCTCAATCTTATCACTCGACTGGCCCATAATTTTACGAATGTCCTCTGCCGAGTAGTTCACCAGACCGCGGGCAATCCCATCTCCTGAACTGCTCTTGATCGAAACCAGATCGCCACGCTGAAACTCTCCCTCAACCTCAGTTACACCTACAGCCAGCAGACTTCTTCCCGAGTCTCGCAATACACGGACCGCCCCATCATCCAGAATTAATGATCCACATCTCTGCAAATGGCCCATTAACCAACGTTTACGGGCATCCAGCTGCCTGGCTCCAGCAAGAAACATGGTACCAATCTGCTCATTGTTGAACAGCCTTACCAAAACCTGGTCCTCACGACCAGGAGCAACTACTGTTGTAGTGCCGGAGCGTGCGGCAAGACGTGCTGCCCCAACCTTGGTCGCCATCCCTCCCCGGCCCAGACTACCGGCTGAATCTCCTGCCATCTCATCCAGAACAGAGTCATCCGCAGCAACCACATCCAGCAGTTTTGCCTCTGGATTAAGCCGTGGATCACTATCGTACATGCCCTGTTGATCCGTCAAAATCACCAGTAAATCAGCCTCAATCAGGTTGGCAACCAGTGCAGCAAGAGTATCGTTATCCCCCAACCTGATCTCGTCAATTGCCACCGTATCGTTCTCATTAACAATTGGAACCACCCCCATCTCAAGCAGGGTACGGATTGAACTTCTGGCATTCAGGTAGCGACTACGGTTGGAGAGATCATCATGAGTCAGCAGAATCTGTGCGGTATGAATTTCGTGTTTTGAAAAACATGACTCATACGCCTGCACTAACCCCATCTGTCCAACAGCTGCTGCAGCCTGCTGTTCATGTATGGCATGAGGACGTTGTGACATTCCCAGCCTCTTCATCCCCTCGGCAACAGCACCGGATGAGACCAGCACAACCTGCACTCCAGACTGCCTCAGTACAACAATCTGCTCAACCCACCGCCTGATTGCTGCACTATCCAGCCCCTGACCATTATTGGTCAGAATTGCGCTCCCCAGTTTTACAACACAGAGCTTTACCCTGGACAGCCTCTCTCTGCTCTCATCCATTATCTAAATTATTCCGTCTGCTTTTCCAACGAGTCCATAATCGCATAGACCAGCTCACTAGTCCCCTTTTTATGTAGTGCCGATATACGGAACACCGGGCCGCTCCAGGAGAGTTGTTGAAGGATATCATCACAAATCTCTTCTCGCTTGTCGTCTGGCAACAGATCAATCTTGTTCATCACCAGCCAGCGAGGTAGGGCCGCCAACTCTGTACTGAATTTTTCCAGCTCCAGCTCCACCTTTTTAAACTCATCAACAGGGTCTACAGTCCCCTCTGCTGGGGCAACATCAAGCAGGTGAAGCAGAACACGGTTACGTGACAGATGCTTGAGGAACTGGATCCCCAATCCTGCACCCTCTGCGGCCCCCTCAATTACCCCGGGGATATCTGCCATCACAAAACTGCGCGAGGCATCTACCCTCACCACACCAAGATTAGGGTGGAGGGTGGTGAATGGATAATCCGCCACCCGTGGGCGAGCTGCAGAGATGGCACGAATAAGTGATGATTTTCCTGCATTGGGCATGCCCAACAACCCAACATCTGCCAACACCTTTAGCTCCAACCTCAGAAACCGCCTCTCTCCGAGCGAACCATTTGTTGAGCGTCGAGGAGCACGATTGGTACTACTCTTGAAACGCACATTACCCAGCCCATGAAAGCCTCCCTGGGCAACCAGCAAGGTCTCTCCATCCTTTACAACCTCACCAATCAGTTCATCAGTATCATCATCATAGGCGAGAGTCCCGATAGGCACCCGCACAACCCGATTATCTCCTTTGCGACCAGTCTTGTCTCGACTCATGCCGTTCTGCCCACGCTCGGCACGGTGCATGCGCTTGAAACGAAAATCAGCCAGGGTGTTCAGCCCCTCATCACCCTGCAGATAAACGGTACCTCCGTCACCACCATCGCCACCATCAGGTCCGCCACGGGGGATATATTTTTCACGACGAAAACTGACGCAGCCATTGCCTCCATCGCCTGCCTCTACCCGGATTGTTGCCTCATCTACAAATTTCATCGTCTCTACTCAGCTCTCTCTTCAAACAAAAAAGGCCCCGTACTACGGAGCCTTTTCTACCACCAACAGATTTAAGCTGTTATGCGGGATATACGCTCACAAACTTGCGGCTTCTCGGACCCTTGACCTCAAAGGTAACCACACCATCCGCCTTAGCAAACAGGGTGTCATCTTTACCACGTCCAACATTTACTCCAGGATGAAAATGGGTACCACGCTGGCGAACCAGAATGTTTCCAGAGATCACATCCTCACCACCAAAACGCTTCACACCTAACCGCTTGGACTCCGAATCGCGGCCGTTTCTGGTACTACCGCCTGCCTTTTTATGTGCCATATTACTTCCTTAGCCTCTAAATTAATGCGCCAACTTATGCGCTTATGCTATCAATCTTGATCTCGGTATAGGACTGACGATGTCCCATCTGCTTACGGTGATGTTTACGACGACGGAACTTGATGATCTTGACCTTCTTGCCACGACCATTAGATAGAACCGTTGCAGTAACCTTGCCACCATCAACCAGAGGTGCGCCAACCTTGATATCGTCACCATCAGCAACCATCAAGACCTGATCAAACTCAACACTACCACCCTCTTCAGTGCCCAGCTTCTCTACCTTAAGGGTCTCACCCTCACTTACACGATACTGCTTTCCGCCAGTTTTGATTACTGCGTACATCCTGAAACTCCACATGTTTGGTACAAGACGGCTGACCCCGATACAACAGCAGAAGTCCACCTATCCATAAAAGAGGCGCGATTTTACACTTATGTCTGAAAATGGTCAAACGCATTTCTACAGAAACATCTGCTAAAAACTTGACCCATCAAACCCTAGACCATACGATTTGCAGGTTTTTCCATATAACAAACTATTACAACCAATACTTGACCAGAAGCTGTGGCTAAACTTTCTACCTTTAAAGAGATTCAGGAGCTCATCCAGGATGACCTCAAGGCTGTTGATACCCTGATTATTCAACGCCTTAAATCCGATGTAGTGCTTATCAACCAGTTGGGGCACTATATTGTTGGTGGTGGTGGAAAACGGGTACGCCCCATGGTTATGCTGCTTGCGGCACGTGCATGCGGCTCAACAAGCAGTGATGCTGTCCAGCTAGCTGCGGTTATTGAATTCATCCACACTGCAACCCTGCTCCATGATGATGTGGTTGATACCTCTGAACTACGACGTGGAAAAGAGACAGCCAATGCAGTTTTTGGTAACCAGGCCGCTGTTTTGACAGGTGATTTCCTCTACTCTCGTGCCTTCCAGATGATGGTCGAGGTACAGCAGATGCGGGTGATGGATATACTCGCAGATACCACCAATGTAATAGCAGAGGGCGAGGTACTGCAGCTACTTAACTGTAACGATCCAGACACCACAGAAGAGCGTTACTACGAGGTGATATATCGCAAGACAGCCAAACTGTTTGAGGCTGGCGGTCAGTTGGGGGCTGTGGTTGCAAACCAGAGCCCAGATATTGAGAGTGCCTTGATGGAGTACGGAAGACATCTTGGCAACACCTTCCAGCTGGTTGATGACGCACTTGATTACAGCTCATCAGCAGAGGATATGGGGAAAAATGCGGGGGATGATCTTGCTGAAGGGAAACCAACCCTCCCACTAATCCACGCCATGGAGAGTGGAACAGCAGCGGAGAGAGAGTTGATTCGTGGTGCGATTGAAAATGGTGGAGAGAGACAATTTGATACCATCATGGAGACAATCCATAATACCAATGCAATTGAATATACTCTCGATGCGGCAACAGCTGCTGTCAACAAGGCAACAGCTGCTGCGATGAAACTACCTGAATCTCCATACCGTGATGCACTAATCTCGCTTGCTGAGTTCACTCTTAAACGTTCATATTAGAAAACAGACACCCCTTTCACTGACTATCTGTACGGGTTACTATGAAGCCACCAACTAGGAGGATAGAGTCATGTCAGAGAGAAGTGAGCAGTCCGGGTTTACCCTGATCGAACTAATTATAGCTATCGCAATCATTGCCATTCTGGCAGCAATTGCCATCCCGTCATATACTCAATACACAACCAAGGCTCGCTACTCTGAGGTGGTTCTCGCCGCGCAACCAGTCAAAATGGGAGTTGAACAGTGTTATCAGGTACGTGGCGCCCTGGCTGACTGTGATGCTGGCAGTTATGGGGTACCGGCCAATGTATCTGGTATCTCAGGTGCCGTGAATACAATCGGCACAATCAACGGGGTGATAACTGTTACCCCCGATGCTGCCAACGGCATTTTGGCAACAGACACCTATGTTCTTACCCCCACCGCTGCCTCTCCAATGACCTGGGTTGCGAGCGGTGGTGGTGTGACTAACGGCTATACGCAGTAACTACTCGCCCCACAATAGATACTTTTGAGGAGAGAAAGACCTCTATTGTGGGGAGAGTAGTTATGATAACGGCTGACCGATCCTAGAGGTCACCCTCATGTGCTGCCAGATAGGAGGCGACACCATCTGGAGTTGGCTTCATACCCTCCTCTCCATCCTGCCAGCCTGCAGGACAGACCTCAC
>NZ_CEYDPX010000017.1:32074-34588 GCF_982804495.1 Candidatus Thiopontia autotrophica
GGAGTTGGCTTCATACCCTCCTCTCCATCCTGCCAGCCTGCAGGACAGACCTCACCATGCTCTTCGGTAAACTGTAGTGCATCTACCATACGCAACATCTCATCAATATTTCTACCGAGAGAGAGGTTGTTTACAACCTGATGCTGAACCACGTTTTCCTTGTCGATAAGGAATGAGGCACGCAGAGCAGGGGCACCACCAGGTACCTGCACACCGTAGGCCTTGGTGATATCCTGTTTCATATCCCCAACCATGGTGTAACCAACTGCACCGATGCCACCATCATTGACTGGGGTATTTCTCCAGGCGTTGTGGGTCCAGTGAGAATCGATAGAGACGCCAATTACCTCAACATTGCGCTTGGCAAATTCGGCCAGACGGTGGTCAAACGCCAACAACTCTGACGGACATACAAAAGTAAAATCAAGGGGATAGAAGAAAACAACGGCATATTTACCCGCCTTTGCCTCATGTAGATTGAAATCTGCCTTAACCTCACCACTACCTAATATGGATGGGGCTGTAAAATCTGGTGCTTCACGTCCGACTAGTACGCTCATATGGAACTCCTTGTAGTTTTATACCTATAGCGTTAAAAAAGATAAAAATCATATTTCTGGTGGGTGAATCATAACTCAAATAACCCGCCTGTCAAGACCTAGTGAAAGGGTCAAGTATTAAATCTATTTAGAGGGAGAGAAAATTCCTCGGTACCCCATGCATGCCCATAGACCACCTCCCAGGTTGCAGAGATCCTCTCTCTTCCGCCCTGCATCTCTCTATATATTTGATCCAGCTGACTTATTTTC
Organism: Candidatus Thiopontia autotrophica; assembly: GCF_982804495.1. Lineage (NCBI taxonomy): Bacteria > Pseudomonadati > Pseudomonadota > Gammaproteobacteria > Candidatus Thiopontia > Candidatus Thiopontia autotrophica. Next base: position 32,884 of record NZ_CEYDPX010000017.1, read on the forward strand.
GCTCTACCGGTAAGACCACGTGGCCTCCCCTCATTTACATTGGTTGCACCCAACCCCTTGAGGTCACCCATAAGTGTCATTACATCTGGATAGGTGAGCTCAAAACGGTCGACGCTGGTGACCGGCTCAACAAACCCGGTGTTTAACAACAGGTCACCAATATCATGAAGATCCACAAAATGGTTTACGTGAACCATGTCATCCACCCCTGTCCAACTCTGACGCAACTCAGTCAGTGTATCTGTACCAAGGGTAGAGAACATCAACAGCCCTCCCGGGCGCAACACCCTGCGAAACTCCTTAAATAGTGCAGGCAGATCCTGGCACCACTGCAGGGTAAAATTGGAGAATATAAGATCCATGCTACGGTCAACCAGGGGGAGCTGGATAGTATCCGCACAGAGAAACTGCTGCCTTGATCCGCCTGCAAAACGATTCAACAGACTCTTGCTCTGTCGCGACTGCCTGCGAGCCTCAAGCAACATGTTATGGGCAATATCAAGGGCAACAACAGTGCTCTTGCCAAACCTTTTCTCCAGAGCCCTGGCGCAATATCCGGTACCTGTACCGATATCAAGAATGGCCTGAGGAGTGATGTTTGTATACTCAAACTGTTCCAGCATCCGCTCGGCAACCTCTCGCTGCAACAGAGCCACCTCATCATAACTTGAGGATGCCCTTTCGAAGTTTGCACGGACCAGGCTCCTCTTCAGGTTATGGTTCTGGGCATGAATACCCATTTGCTCATCTGCCAAAACGTATAACCTCTTCCATAAACTGCTCTCTGTGGCTAAGAAATGGGGCATGTGCAGCCCCCTCTATCACCGTAAAAGTACCTGATTCCATCTGCCCTGCAGCAATCTCACCTGCCGAATATGGAACCAGTTGATCCCGCTCTCCCATTATCCAGTGTGCCGGTTGTTTTATAGAGCCAAGATATGGGCGCAAGTCAGTCTCATTGAGAACCTGCAGACCCGCCTCCAGAGTTCCGTTCAGAGGTGGCTCGGAGAGTGACAGCTTGAGCTTTTTTATTAACTCTCTGCTCTCACCAGACATCTTGGCCCCCAACATCTGCAGGGTGAGAAAACGGCCAATGGTGGTCTCCCTTGAGCGGATAAGGGCCTTGCCAAAATCATCAAGCACCTTCTGCTTGATGGCCTCTCTCCACCCCCCTCCCTGCACAAAACGTGGAGTTGACCCAACCAGAATAAGCTTTGATACCTTATCCGGCCAATTCAGCGCCGCCTGCAGCGCCACCTGTCCACCAAGTGACCACCCCAGCCATACTGCACTCTCCGGCACCTGTTCTGCCACATCCTCTGCCATCTCTCCAAGAGTCATACCCCCAACCTTGGGACGTGAGCGATACCCAGGCAGATCTATCACGGTAACGGCAAAATTGTTTTGCAGTTCTGGAAGCAGAGAGTCCCATACCGACCCATTAAACCCCCAGCCATGGAGAAGAATTAATGGCTGCATCTGTCAAGTGCCTCCAGAAGCCTGTCGACATGCTCCTCTGTATGTTCTGCAGAGAGAGTAATACGCAGACGAGACGACCCCTCAGGTACTGTTGGTGGACGAATGGCTGTTACCACAACTCCCTGCTGCTGCAATTTGGTTGAGAGTCGCAGCGCATCCTCTGTACTGCCGGCCAGCAGCGGCTGAATCGGTGTCTCCGATCTCATCAGATTAAATCCAAGCTCAG
>NZ_CEYDPX010000017.1:34688-37919 GCF_982804495.1 Candidatus Thiopontia autotrophica
CGGCACCTCTGACACCCCCAATCCAAACTTTGCCACCGTCCCCCTCCCCCCTGGACCATGAACCCCAATTCCGTGCGCATCATCCACCATCAGTGTAGCGCCACCACATCGACACTCTCCGGCAACCCCCGGCAGTGGTGCAATATCACCATCCATACTGAATACCCCATCGGTCACCACCAGGGTACACCCCTTATGCGGCTCCGACACCCTACGCTCCAGGGCAGTGATATCGGCATGGGTATAGCGCAATAGTTTTGCCCCACTTAGCCTTGCCCCATCAAGCAGGGAGGCGTGATTCAGGCGGTCATGAATTGTTCTGTCGTTGCGTCCCAGCAGGGCCTGATGGATACCCAGATTAGCCATATAGCCTGACGAAAAGAGCAGCACCCTGGGGTAACCCAGAAAGTCTGCCAACTCCTCCTCCAGCGCATGGTGGGCAGCTGTGTGGCCGGTTACAAGGTGGGCCGCCCCACTTCCTGCCCCCCAACGATAGAGCCCCTGCTGAAACGCCTCCACTATCTCTGGATGGTTGGCCAAACCCAGATAGTCGTTGCTGCTGAAGGAGAGATAACGTTTACCATCAACCTCAATCTCCACCCCTTGAGGTGAATCAACCACTCGCCTTTGACGATAGAGTGACTGCTCCATGCGCACATCAAGCTGCTGCTGTAGTTGGTGGTCAATACCCATATTTAGAATGGAGGCTACCCCAACACCACCTCCTCCCCAGCCGTAGCCTCCAGCCCCAACTTTGCAAATAGTGAGGCATCACTCTCCTCACCCGCATTTGGTGTAGTTAACAGCTGCTCCCCTGAGAAGATGGAGTTGGCGCCCGCCGCAAAACAGAGCGCCTGCAGCTCATCGCTCATCAACTCCCTCCCTGCCGAGAGCCGTACCCACGACTTCGGCATCACTATGCGGGCCACACATATGGTGCGGACAAACTCCAGTGGCTCAAGCTCCTCCAGCCCCTCCATCTCATCCAGCGGGGTTCCGGAGACCCGTACCAGACGGTTGATCGGCACACTATCCGGCTGCCTGGGAAGGTTGGCCAGGGTTGCCAACAGCCCGGCACGATCCTGCCTGGACTCACCCATCCCCACAATCCCGCCACTGCATACATTGAGACCGGCATCGCGTACATATTCCAGGGTATCAAGCCTGTCCTGATATGTTCGGGTAGTGATCACCTCGCCATAATAGGCCTCCGAGGTATCCAGGTTATGGTTATAGTAATCAAGCCCCGCCTTCTTCAACTTCTCAGCCTGCCTCTGGGTCAGCATTCCCAGAGTCATGCAGGTCTCCATCCCCAGCGCCTTGACCCCACTCACCATGGTGAGCAGTCGCTCCATATCCTTCCCCCTGGGATTGCGCCAAGCCGCCCCCATACAGAAGCGGGATGAGCCTGAGCGTTTTGCCTCCTCTGCAGCTCTTAGAACCTCTTCTACCTCCGCAAGTTTTTCACGCTCCAGCTCGCTGTCGTTGCGTGCACTCTGTGAACAGTACTTGCAATCCTCCGAGCAACCGCCTGTCTTGATGCTCATCAGGGTGCTGACCTGCACCCTGTTTGGATCAAAGGTCTCACGATGAATGGTCTGAGCCTTGAACAGCAGATCATTAAAAGGGAGGTCAAATAGCGCCTCCACCTCACTTAACTGCCAACTGTTACGAACCTCTGAATTTGAACTCATTATCTGCCTCCGAGGAGAGAAAAAGTTCTCTACCATAAATATGAGTAGTTACACTATGAGAATGAAAAATAATCCTACTCTCTAACACTTTGCTGTCAACCATATATGTTTGAAAAAGTTTACAGACAACTGCGCAAACTTACTCCCCCTGAACCCTGCGCCATATGCGGCATCCCGAGTCATGGTGATGTTGCGCTGTGCAACTCTTGCAGAGAGAGACTGCCTACTCTAAGCAGCGCCCCTTTCGAGCTTCAGAGCCGCAATCAGTGGGACAAGATTATCATCCCCTATCGCTATAGCGAGCCGTTGGCCCCGTTGATCCAACAGCTGAAGTTTGACCACAAACTTAACTATGCCAGACTATTTGGTTCACTGATGATGGAGCAGCTTCAAAAGGATATGGCTGTACCACCGGATCTGATACTACCTATTCCACTCCACCCCAGACGGCTACGCCAGCGTGGCTTCAACCAGGCCCTTGAGATAATCCGTAACCCTGCCAAAGAGCTTGGCATTCCGCTTGATATAACAAGTTGTCTCAGAAGAAAACATACAGAACCACAACTTTCCCTGAACGCCGCAAAGAGGAGGCACAACCTGGAAGATGCCTTCCACATAACCACCCCTCTAAATGGTGCCACCGTTGCCATCTTTGATGATGTGATAACCACCGGCAGCACCATGAGAGCTGTCACCCATGCCCTGAAAAGTGGCGGGGCTGGCAAGATTCAGATCTGGGCACTCGCCTATACTCCGCCCCACGGGTAAACTACCAGCTTCATGGAAGATATCACCGAGATCATTGAGCCTCTGAACGAGGCCCAGCGCAAGGCAGTTACCACAGAGTCGAGAAATAGCCTGATACTAGCTGGTGCCGGAAGCGGCAAGACCAGGGTACTGGTTCATCGCATCGCCTGGCTGATTCGTGCAGAACAGATATCGCCATGGTCAATCCTCGCCGTCACCTTTACCAACAAGGCGGCAAAGGAGATGAAGGGACGCATTGAGTCCCTGTTAGATATGCCGGCCGGTAACCTCTGGGTTGGGACCTTTCATGGACTGGCCCACCGCCTACTCCGCAGCCACTGGCACGAGGCTGATCTACCGCAGAATTTCCAGATTCTTGACAGCGAGGATCAGCTACGTCTGATCCGTCGCCTACTCAAGGAGATGAACCTGAATGATGAGCGCTGGCCACCAAAACAGGCGCAGTGGTTTATCAATGAGCAGAAAGACAAGGGGATCCGTTCCCACCAGATAGATCCCGGCCATGACCACTGGCTCAGACAGATGGCAGAGATATATATGGCTTATGAGGCAGCCTGTCAGCGCAGTGGACTGGTAGACTTTGCAGAGATCCTGCTGCGGGCACATGAGATGTGGCTCAACAACCCAGAGCTTCTGGCCCACTATCGCAACCGCTTCAGCCATATTCTGGTAGACGAGTTTCAGGACACCAACACGATTCAGTATGCCTGGATAAGGCTATTGGCTGGTGAACATGGATCCACTTTTGTGGTCGGAGACGATGATCAAT
>NZ_CEYDPX010000018.1:0-29609 GCF_982804495.1 Candidatus Thiopontia autotrophica
CGCTTGAGTGAGGTGCTGCAGACCTGGAAGGTGAATACGATCTACCACGCCGCGGCCTTTAAACATGTCCCCATGGTTGAGCGGTCGATGGCAGAGTCCATTAAAAACAATATATTGGGCACATTGACGCTGGTGAAAACAGCGATGGTGCAGGAGGTGGAGAGCCTCGTCTTTATCAGCACCGACAAAGCGGTACGCCCCACCAACACCATGGGGGCCTCCAAACGGGTGGCGGAGATGCTGTTGCAGGCATTAGTTGCCGAGAAGCGCCCGGTTTTTGAGGCGCTGGGGAGTGATCTACCGCCAATGGAGGTGCCCCGAAAGACCGCCCTCTCCATGGTGCGGTTTGGAAACGTGCTGGGCTCCTCCGGTTCTGTGGTACCCCTGTTCCGCCGGCAGATCCGCAATGGTGGCCCCATCACCCTGACCCATCAGGATATCATCCGCTACTTCATGACCATCCCCGAGGCAGCCCAGCTAGTGATGCAGGCCGGCGCAATGACAACAGCGGGGTCAGGCTTGCCTTGTTGTAGTTATGATAAGCTCCCCATCAACCAGCCTGATGTAGCAGAGATTGATGCAGCAGAGCTCTTTGTGCTGGATATGGGCGAACCGGTCAAAATCTACGACCTGGCCCGCCGCATGGTGGAGCTATCCGGATATCGGGTAAAAGATGAGGCCCACCCGGAGGGGGATATCGAGATCAAGATTACCGGCCTGAGACCGGGGGAGAAGCTCTATGAGGAGTTGTTGATTGGGGACAACCCCATGCCCACCATGCACCCTAGAATCATGAAGGCGCATGAAGAGTTTATCCCCTGGAGTGAACTGCAACCCCAGCTCCACACCCTGCAGATTGCCGCCGAGAACAACGATGTAGAGATGATCCGTGGACTGCTGCAACGTCTAGTGAAAGGGTACCAGCCAGAGGAGGAGATCGCAGATTGGGTCTATCGTGAACAGACTGCATAGCGGGGTCAGGCTTTCCTTGTTGTGGTTGTTTGTGTAAAGGAGAGTCAAACGCCGAACTTGTTTATTAGTTTGAAGATTGTATTGAACGCGGTTGCTGGCTGTTGACTGTAGCTACAGAAGATATACAATAGAGGTATACAAGAGGGCAATGGCTTGAAGGTTTTTGAGTGGAGTAGTGAGAAAAATAGGTGGTTGAAGGAAAAACGCGGCATCTCTTTTGAAGAGGTAGAGTTGGCATTTATGGATGATCGCGTCCTTGATGAGCTTTCACATCCTAATCAAGAGAAATTTTCTCATCAGAGAATTATTGTTATCGAGCTAGATGGTTATGCGTATGTGGTTCCTTATGTTGAATGTGAAGAGGGGTATTACCTAAAAACAATGTACCCTAGCCGATCCATGACAAAACTTTATTTGAGGCAGTACGATGAAAAATAAAATAGATAATCCTTCTTATTTTGATGATGAGGAGAGAGAGTTGATGGAGGCTGTAGATCGTGGAGAGTTTCAGTCATCTATAGATCAGCCAGATCAGCTTTCCAGACTAAGAGAGGCAGCATCTAACTCTCTTGGCAAGCGAGAAGTGAAGAGCATACGTTTTTACAAGCGAGATTTGATGCGTATACGTACCATCGCCTCAGAAAAAGGAATGCCTTATCAGACGTTGATCGCATCGATTGTGCATCAATATGCAAACGGCCTTCTACAGGAGAGGTAAACAGCGGGGTCAGGCTTTCCTTGTTGTGGTTGTTATTCAGTGGCATTATCGTTAGATGGCAAGAAAACCAAGAATCCACTACCCAGGGGCGCTCTACCATGTGATGCTCCGTGGTAATGCCAAACAGACGATCTTTACTGAGGCGGTAGAGTACCAGCAGTTTGAGAAGATTCTGGCGCAAGGGTTAGAGGCGCACCAAGTCAAACTACACGCATACTGCTGGATGAAAAATCATCTCCATCTGGCGCTGCAGGTAGGTAAGATACCGCTCTCAAAACTGATGCAGAGCCTGTCACAACGTTACACCGTCTGGTTTAACCACCGCCACGACAGGGTGGGGCACCTCTTTCAAGGGCGCTACAAAGATATACTCATCGACAGTGATCAATACCTGCTGGAGCTGATCCGCTACATCCACCTCAACCCGGTTCGGGCCAATCTGGTGACAGATTCTGCAGACTACCCACACAGTAGTCATCGTGCGTACAGTGGTATCGCAGCCGCACCTCCTTGGCTGACCATGGATTGGGGGCTGGGTCAGTTCGGAGAAGAGACAGTTGCAGCTAGAAACAACTACCTTGAATTCATGGGGCACCCCGTGAAGGAGGAGATGGACCGTCAACTGTGTAACGGTAGCGAACAGGGAAGAATCCTCGGTGGGGAGCGCTTCGTCAGCAATATAGAGGCTAAAACAGGAAATAACAACAATAAGCGAAGCCTGACCCCGCCAGAGGTGACCCCGCAAGAGGTGGTGGAGGTTGTTGCCGAAGTGTTTCAACTGGAAGCCTGGGAGGTGACTGGAGCAAGCCGTGCAAGAGACCTTGCAGAGGCAAGAGCCGTGACTGCGCTGGTTGGTATGGATGACTGTGCTCTGACGCTCACTGAAATTTCTAAACAGTTGCAGAGAGATCTCCCAACCCTGAGCAGACAGGTTAAAGCCCTGCGTGGAAAAATAGCCAGAAACCCAGCCCTGCAAACCAAAGTGGATGAGGTCGGGGTCAGGCTTCGCTTATTGTAGAGCAGGGGTCAGGCTTTCCTTGTTTCCCTATTGTATTTCGTTGAGTGCTCTGTATGTTTGTGATAGTATTATTAACAGTACGATTAAGGAGGTTGTTATGAATACGATTGCAGCGAATGATCTGAAAACCAGGGGTGTCTCTGCCCTTGAAGAGGGGCTGCTTGTTGAGCCAGAGGTGGTGATTACTGTGCGCGGTAAGGAGCAGTATGTGGTGATGCATCTGGAGCAGTATCGTTATCTGCGTGAGATGGAGTTGGAGGCGGCCCTGTTAGAGGTGCGCCGTGATCTGGAAAACGGTGATTTTGTACGTGAAACGGCTGAAGCACATCTGGCTCGGGTGGCTGGCGAGTGAGTTATTCACTGGTTTTCAGTGAGAGTTATAGTAGACGGGCAAGAAAATTACTCAAAAAACATCCGGAGCTGAGGAGTCAATATCTAAAAACATTGCAACTGCTAGAGTTGGACCCATATCACCGGTCATTGCGGTTACATGCCTTGGAGGGGAGGTTGGCAGGAGTGCACTCTGTCTCCATTAATATCAGCTACCGTATTACATTGGAGTTCTTGGTGGATGATCATGAGATTATCCCTGTCAATGTCGGCACGCATGATGATGTGTATCGCCAGTAGTGTAAATTAAATAAGGAAACAAGGAAAGCCTGACCCCGATTCTGCATAAAGGCGGCTCTTTTTGATAAGATCGCCCTTTTTTATTAGGCGGCTGAAACAGAGATGGCGACTATACGCGAGAAGTTACATACACTCATTGCTCCTGTAGTAGAGGGGCTGGGTTACGAGCTGGTTGGGATTGAGTACCTGCCGCAGGGCAAGCACTCTATTCTGCGGATCTTTATTGACCACAAAGATGGGATTACCCTGGATGACTGTACCGAGGTGAGTCACCAGCTTAGTGCGCTGCTGGATATTGAGGATCCACTGAATGGTCACTATAACCTGGAGATCTCCTCCCCGGGACTGGAGCGCCCTCTCTTTGTTGAGGAGCACTATGTCCGTTTTGCCGGCAACATGGTCTTTGTACGAACCTCGTGCCCAATTGATGGCAGACGCAAGTTTGAGGGGGTTCTGAAGGGGGTTGAAGAGGGGGATGTGGTGGTTGAAATCGGGGAAGAGAGCTTCCGCATACCTCTGCTACAGATTGATAAGGCACACCTGGTAGCGTAAAAGGAGATGTTTGTCCCCGATGTTTAAAAAATGGTTGAAAAAGGGGGGATAAGCTGTAAAATTCGCGCCAAGTTGGGGAGTGGGAGTTGTATGTGGTACCCGCTACCAAATCACAAAAAGGCCGATCTTTTTGATGAGATCGGCCTTTTTTTATGTTTTTTTCACCGGCAGCGGCCGGGGTTTACAGATAGAGAGTTGTGTTATGAGTAAGGAAATTCTGCAGGTTGTTGAGGTTGTCTCCAATGAGAAGGATATCAGCAGGGAGGTTATTTTCCAGGCGCTGGAGGCGGCGCTGGCGATGGCAACCAAGAAAAAGCATAGTGAGGATATCGGTGTTCGTGTTGCGATTGATCGTGAGACTGGCGAGTATGAGACCTTCCAGACCTGGGAGGTGCTGGATGGAGATGAGCCAGGTATCGAGATGGAGTACCCGGATGCTCAGTTATGGCTGATTGATGCGGTTGAGGAGGACCCAGAAATCAAGCCGGGTGAATTTATTGAAAAACCTATCGCCTCGGTTGAGTTTGGCCGTATCGCCGCGCAGGCTGCCAAGCAGGTTATCTTCCAGAAGGTTAGAGAGGCTGAAAGAGAGAAGGTCGCTGCCGAGTATCAGGAGCGAGTTGGTGAGCTACTGGGCGGCATCGTCAAGCGGATGGATCGCGGCAGTGCAATTATCGATCTTGGCGGCAATGCCGAGGCGGTAATTCCTCGGGAGCACCAGATTCCACGTGATCCGGTGCGCCCGGGTGATCGACTACGTGGCTGCCTGATGGAGATCCAGACCGAGCAGCGCGGCCCGCAACTGGTGGTAAGTCGGGTTGCACCAGAGGTACTGGTAGAGCTGTTTACTCTGGAGGTTCCAGAGATCAGTGACGGGTTGATAGAGTTGAAGGGGGCTGCTCGTGACCCTGGTTCACGTGCCAAGATTGCAGTCCACAGTCTGGATCGTCGGGTTGATCCGGTAGGGGCATGTGTTGGTATCCGTGGATCACGGGTGCAGGCGGTCTCTAATGAGTTGGCCGGCGAGCGAGTTGATATCGTGCCATGGGATGAGAATGAGGCACAGTTTGTCATTAACGCCATGTCTCCGGCAGAGGTGGTCTCTGTGGTGGTAGACGAGGACAAGCACTCGATGGATATTGCGGTGGAGGAGGATAACCTCTCCCAGGCGATTGGTCGCGGTGGACAGAACATCCGTCTTGCCAGTGAGCTGACCGGCTGGACGCTTAATGTTATGAGTGAGGAGGAGTTCGATACCAAGGCGGAGTCCGAGGCGGCAGATATTCAGAAGAGGTTGATGGAGCAGCTTGATGTAGACGAGGACGTGGCAGCAATTCTGGTTCAGGAAGGGTTTAGTGGGGTCGAGGAGATTGCCTACGTTGATGAGACAGATATGATGGCAATTGAGGAGTTTGACGAGGATATCGTTGCCGAGCTTCGTAACCGTGCCCGTGATTATCTGTTGACCCGTGCAATCTCGCACGAAGAGGTTCTGGAGGGGCGAGCCCCGGCGCAGGATCTGCTTGAGCTTGAGGGGATGGATGAGCAGCTGGCGTACAAGCTGGCAGCGCATGGCATTATAACTGCGGAGGATCTGGCTGAGCAGGCTACTGATGAGCTAATGGATCTTGAAGGTCTTGAGCTTACAGCAGAGCGCGGATCAGAGCTGATCATGAAGGCAAGAGAGCCATGGTTTGCTGATGAGCAGGAAATTGAACAGAACGCCGAGAAACAGGCTGAAGCATAAGCGGTAAGGTAAGGAGAGGCAGAGCCATGTCACAGGTAACAATTTCTCAGTTTGCTGAGGTCGTAAAAATTCCAGCGGATCGCCTGCTTGAACAGCTCGCTACTGCGGGCATTTCAAAGAGCAGTGTAGACGATGAGATCTCTGATGATGAGAAGATGAAACTTCTCGGCTTCCTCAGAGGATCCCATGGTGGTGGGGGATCTGCAGAATCAAAGAAAAAAGTAACACTCAAGAAAAGATCAACAGCAACCCTGAAGGTTGGTGGTGGAGCACGTTCCTCTACCAGTAGAAGCGTTAATGTAGAGGTTCGTAAAAAACGGACAATTACAAAGCCGATAGATCCTGTAGCTGCAGAGGAGCAGAGTAGGGAAGCAGAAGATAAACAGAAAATAGAACGTGAGAGGCGCGCTGAAGAGGAGCGCCTGCGCCTGCAGCAGGACGAAAATCGTCGCCAACACCAGCTTAAGAAAAAAGAGGATGAAGAGCTTGCACGTGAGGAGGCAGTTCGACGAGAGAAAGAAGAGGCAGAGAAGAAGGTTCGAGAGAATGAAGAGCGTAGAATTCTTGATGAGCAGGCTCGCCTGGTAGCAGCAAAGGCTGCAGAAAAGAAGCGCGAGGATGAGAAAGAGTCATCGGGCAGAAAAAAATCCGGCAAAAAGCAGCCAACGCGTTATGGTCGCAAGGAGCTTCATGTTGCTGCTGGCAAGTCAGGGCGCAAGAAACAGAAGAAGGGTGCAAAGGGTAGACGCGCACCCAAGGTGGAGATGGAGACAGAGCATGGTTTTACCAAGCCAACAGCACCAGTTGTACTGGAGGTGCAGGTTCCAGAAACCATAACTGTTGGTGATCTTGCGCAAAAAATGTCCACCAAGGCGGCTGAGCTTATCAAGGTGATGATGAACCTTGGAACTATGGCAACCATCAATCAGGTAATTGATCAGGAGACAGCATCCCTGCTGGTGGAAGAGCTTGGACATACTCCTGTGTTGATGAAAGAGAATGCTCTGGAAGAGGAGCTTATGGTTACGGAAGAGCATGCAGGAGATGAGGTTCAGCGTGCTCCGGTTGTGACAATCATGGGTCATGTTGATCATGGAAAGACCTCGCTTCTGGATTACATTCGTGAGTCTCAGGTAACAGATAGTGAGGCTGGAGGCATTACTCAGCATATTGGTGCCTACCGTGTGGCTACACCAAAAGGAGAGATTGCGTTTTTGGATACTCCGGGGCACGCCGCCTTTACTGCTATGCGTGCTCGTGGAGCCAAGGTGACAGATATTGTTGTGTTGGTGGTTGCAGCTGATGATGGGGTAATGCCTCAGACAGAGGAGGCAATTCAACATGCCAAGGCGGCAGATGCGCCACTAATTATTGCGGTTAACAAGATTGACAAGCCAGAGGCTGATCCTGAACGAGTCAAGAGTGAACTGGCAAGCAAGGATGTAGTTCCTGATGATTGGGGCGGTGATGTCTTGTTTGTGAATGTATCTGCTCACACCGGTGAGGGTGTTGATGATCTATTGGATGGAATCATCCTGCAGTCCGAAATGCTGGAATTGACTGCGGTAACCGATGCGCCGGCAAAGGGTAATGTGGTTGAGTCCAGGGTTGATAAGGGTCGTGGTGCTGTGGCAACAGTGATGGTGCAGAGTGGCACCATGCGTAAGGGTGATATTCTGTTGGCTGGTCGTGAGTATGGTCGTGTTCGTGCAATGATGGATGAGCATGGCGAACTATTGAGCGAGGCTGGACCATCTACTCCGGTTGAGGTTCTTGGCCTCTCTGGAGTTCCAGAGGCTGGTGAGGAGGCTATTGTGGTCCCTAATGAGCGCAAGGCTCGAGAGATTGCCAATTTCCGTCAGGGCAAATATCGTGATATTCGCCTGGCTCAACAGAAACAGGCTAGCCTGGATCGTATGTTTGAACATATGCAGGATGGTGAGACCTCAACTGTTAATATTCTTATCAAGGCAGATGTCCATGGCTCTGCAGAGGCGCTGGGTGATGCACTTAACAAGCTCTCTACAGATGAGGTGAAGGTGAAGGTAGTCTCTTCTGGAGTTGGTGGAATTAATGAGTCGGATGCCAATCTTGCGGTAGCGTCCAATGCGATTGTGATCGGCTTTAATGTACGTGCCGATGCAACTGCCAAGAAGCTGATTGAGTCAGAGGGGATTGATCTCCACTACTACAGCGTTATCTATGATGCGATTGATGAAATCAAGCGCGCAATGGAGGGAATGCTCTCTCCAGACTTCAAGGAGGAGATTGTCGGCCTTGCAGAGGTACGTGATGTCTTCCGCTCTCCAAAACTTGGTGCCATTGCGGGATGTATGGTCTCTGAGGGTGTGGTCAAGAGAAACAGTCCGATCCGTGTATTACGTGACAATATCGTAATCTACGAGGGTGAGCTGGAGTCGCTGCGCAGATTCAAGGATGATGTCAGCGAGGTTCGTGCTGGAACAGAGTGTGGTATCGGGGTGAAGAGCTATAACGATGTGAAGGCGGGAGATCAGATTGAGGTCTTCGAGCGTGTAGAGGTTGCGAGAACCTTGTAGTTGACGAATCAAGAGCTGGTTGGCAATGAATAATGAACGTACTCGTCGGGTTGGCGAGCAGGTAAAACGCACTTTAGGTGAACTTATTCAACGTGAGTTGAGGGATCCCAGAGTGGGCTGGGTAACAATCACCGCAGTCAATGTCACCTCTGACTTCTCTCATGCAACGGTCTACTTTACTCTGTTTGGTGAAGGTAGTTCGGTGGAAGAGACGCTGCAAGCACTGGATCATTCGGCAGGATTTTTGCGTTCAAGATTGAGCAAGAGTCTGCAGTTGCGAACCGTACCGCTATTGCATTTCAGACATGATACGTCAGTTGAGTATGGTAGCGACATGGAGTCATTGATTGACAAGGTTGTGGCCGAGGATAACTCCAGACACCCTTCTGGGCGTCAGGAAGAGCAGTAGTTATGGGAAGAAGAAACCGCAAGGGGCGCAATGTCTCTGGAATCCTGCTACTGGATAAGCCGGCAGGTATTACCTCCAATGGTGCACTGCAGCGAGTAAAGCATCTTTTCTTCGCGAAGAAGGCGGGACATACAGGGAGCCTTGATCCAATTGCTACAGGTATCTTGCCAATTTGCCTGGGAGAGGCGACAAAGTTCTCTGGATTTCTGCTGAATGCCGACAAGAGTTATGTGGCAGAGTGTCAGCTTGGCGTGGTTACCCGTTCAGGTGATTCCGAGGGCGAGGTGGTCAGTGAGCGCCCGGTTGAGGGTGTTAGTGAAGAGATAATCAAAAACGCACTGGAGCAGTTCAGAGGTGATATCGAACAGATTCCGCCAATGCACTCAGCCATCAAGGTTAATGGTCAGCCCCTCTATAAACTGGCTCACCAGGGGATTGAGATTGAGCGGGAGCCTCGACAGGTGACTATTTATGCTCTCGATTTTATTGGGCTTGATGCAGATAAAGAGCGGATGACCATAAGTGTGCACTGCTCCAAGGGTACATATATTCGTACCCTGGTTGAGGATATTGGTGAGATCATCGGATGTGGTGCTCATGTAGCAGAGCTGCGTAGAACCACGTTGGGACCATATAAGGAAGATGACCTTCTGACTATTGAGGAGCTGGAAGAGATCAGAGAGGCAGATGGAAACAGAGGGCTGGATAGCCGCCTGTTATCTCTCGATAGCGCTGTAGAGGATTACGACAAGGTTCAGCTGGACAGGGATAGTAGTTACTATATTCGTCAGGGACAACCGATACAGGTCTCTGGTGCGCCAGAGGATGGCTGGGTTCGTATCTATGATGATGTGGAAAAGTTTGTTGGAGTGGGCGAGATTATTGATGATGGCCGAGTGGCCCCAAGAAGGTTGGTTTCATAGTTAAGAACAGGCAAGGGGGTCAGGTCTGCGTTTTTACTGTTATTTGATGATCGTATCAAATAACAGTAAAAACGCAGACCTGACCCCCTCATGATTTATCAGATATTCCTTGTGGAGTTGGGCCTGCATCGATAAAATACGCACCTTTCATTTTTAAGTCGTGAGCATTTTTTTAGAGTCGTTCAAATCTGGACGGCGGTTATGGAGTTAATAGAGTTATGTCAGTGAATGCAGAGCAAAAAAGCGAGATTGTTCAGAAATATCAGCGTACAGAGGGTGATACCGGATCACCAGAGGTTCAGGTCGCGCTACTTACAGCACGAATCCAGGATCTTACCGGGCACTTCAAGGAGCACAACAAGGATCACCACTCCCGTCAGGGGCTGCTGAAGATGGTTAATCAGCGCAGAAAGTTACTTGATTATCTGAAGAGTAGTGATGGTGGTCGTTACACCAAGCTGGTTGCAGATCTCGGTCTGCGTCGATAAGCGCAGAATTATTAATTACATTGAAACGGGGATGGGCCCTGTTTTACTAGCATCCATTAGCCATTATGGGTCAGCCATTATGGGTCAGGGAAGAGAATAGATGACACCTATCATAAAGAGTTTTGAATACGGAAATCAGACAGTAACAATAGAGACAGGTGAGATCGCCCGTCAGGCATCTGGTGCAGTCAAGGTTAGCATGGGGGATACAGTTCTTCTGGTAACTGTTGTTGCCGAAAAGGAGGCACGTGAGGGACGCGACTTTTTCCCTCTGACTGTTAACTATCAGGAAAAATT
This sequence comes from Candidatus Thiopontia autotrophica, assembly GCF_982804495.1. Lineage (NCBI taxonomy): Bacteria > Pseudomonadati > Pseudomonadota > Gammaproteobacteria > Candidatus Thiopontia > Candidatus Thiopontia autotrophica. The sequence goes on from NZ_CEYDPX010000018.1 coordinate 10,313, forward strand.
TTACGCTGCTGGAATGATCCCGGGTGGTTTCTTCCGCAGAGAGGGTCGCCCTACAGAAAAAGAGACACTGACCTCGCGTCTGATTGATCGTCCAATTCGTCCGCTATTCCCCAAGGGGTTCATGAGTGAGGTGCAGGTAATTGCGACAGTTATATCCTCTGATAAAGAGATAGATTCAGAGATTCCGGCAATGATCGGCACCTCTGCAGCACTGGCACTTTCCGGGGTTCCATTCCAGGGCCCTATTGGTGCAGCCAAGGTTGGTTATAGCCATGGTGAGTATATTCTTAACCCAACAGCAAGTGAGAAAGAGGGATCTGATCTGGAGTTGAGTGTTGCCGGTACTGCAGATGCGGTATTGATGGTTGAGTCCGAGGCAAACATTCTCTCCGAAGAGGCAATGCTTGGGGCAGTACTGTTTGGTCATGAGCAGATGCAGGTTGTTATCAACTCTATCAACGAGATGGTTGCAGAGCTTGGTGTAGAGCAGTGGGATTGGGAGGCTGCCGCAGAAGATAGCGCCCTGACCGATGCAGTTGCAGCAGCAGGTGCCGAGGGTGTAACTGAGGCCTACCAGATTGCAGACAAGATGGAGCGTTACGGCCGTATGGGCGAGGTGCGTGACCAGATTGTTGCAGAGCTGGCCACTGAAGATAGTGAGTGGGATGCAGATACCGTTAAAGGTGCAGTCAGCAAGCTTGAGAAGAAGATAGTACGTAGTCGTATTATTGAGGGTAACCCACGAATTGATGGACGTGACACCAAAACGGTTCGTCCAATTTATGTAAAAACAGGAGTTATTCCTCGTGCCCACGGTTCGGCACTATTTACCCGTGGCGAGACTCAGGCACTGGTAGTAACTACACTCGGTACCGAGCGTGATGCCCAGATTATTGATGCGCTTGAAGGAAGTTTTAAGGATCCGTTCATGCTGCAGTACAACTTCCCACCATTCTCCGTTGGTGAGACTGGTCGTGTTGGCAGCCCGGGCCGTCGTGAGGTTGGTCATGGCAAGCTGGCCAAGCGTGGTGTGCAGGCGGTTGTGCCAAGTAATGATGAATTCCCATACACGTTGCGAGTGGTTTCCGAGATTACTGAATCCAATGGATCAAGCTCCATGGCCTCTGTCTGTGGCAGCAGTCTCTCAATGATGGATGCAGGTGTTCCCCTGAAGGCTCCGGTTGCAGGTATTGCGATGGGTCTTATCAAGGAGGGAGATGAGTTTGCGGTTCTGACAGATATCCTTGGTGATGAGGATCATCTGGGTGATATGGACTTTAAGGTGGCCGGCACTGAAGAGGGCATCACAGCCCTGCAGATGGATATCAAGATTACCGGAATCACCCGTGAGATCATGGAGATTGCACTGGATCAGGCACGTGATGCACGTCTCCATATTCTTGGTGAAATGAATGCAGTTATCTCTACACCGCGTGATGAGGTTTCAGAGTTTGCGCCACGTTATCTCACCATGAAGATTGATCCTGACAAGATTCGTGATGTAATCGGTAAGGGTGGTGTGGTTATCCGTGGCATCCAGGAAGAGACCGGAGTGAAGATTGATCTGGATGACGATGGAAGTATCAAGATTGCAGCAACAGATGGTGAGGCTGCCAATGAGGCGAAGAAGCGGATTGAGACTATCGTTGCCGATGTTGAGGTAAACAAGATATATGAGGGCAAAGTTGTCAAGCTGATGGACTTTGGTGCATTCGTAAACATTCTTCCCGGCAAGGATGGCCTGGTTCACATCTCACAGATTTCGGAAGAGCGGGTCGAGAAGGTTGGAGACCATCTGAGTGAGGGTGACACAATTCAGGTCAAGGTGCTTGAGGTTGATCGCCAGGGACGTATTCGTCTGAGCATGAAGGCTGTATAAAACTTGTGATGGAGATCTGGGAGATCTGAGTGGGTCACGAAGTGACTTAATCAGAGCTTTCATAGAGAAAAAAGGGACCCGGATGGGTCCCTTTTTTTGTAGAATCGATACCTTATGAAAATCCTCCTTAGTAATGATGATGGTGTAAATGCCACCGGCCTGCAGACCTTGCGTAAACATCTCGCCAAGAGCAACGAGGTAGTAGTAGTTGCCCCTGATCGCAATCGTAGTGGCGCCAGTAATTCGTTGACCCTGGAGCATCCTCTCCACCTGTTTACCCATGAGAACGGAGATTACTCCGTAGATGGCACCCCGACTGATTCGGTTCATCTGGCACTTACAGGATTGCTGGATGAGGATCCGGAAATTGTGGTATCCGGAATAAATTCCGGTGCCAACATGGCAGATGATGTGCTCTATTCAGGTACGGTTGCCGCCGCCATGGAGGGGCGCTTTCTTGGGCTGCCGGCAATTGCGGTCTCTCTGGTCTGCAGGGAGGACCAGTGTCAATATTTTGAATCTGCCGCTATTGCAGTTGAGAAGATACTGGAGAGACTTAAACAGCATCCTCTGGAGCCAGAGACTATCCTTAATGTAAATGTGCCAAATCTTCCCTGGGAAGAGATTCATGGTTTCAAGGCAACATGTCTTGGCAGAAGACATCGTTCAGAGCCAGTGGTAAAAATGAAGGATCCACGTGGCAAGGATATATATTGGGTAGGCGCTGCAGGCAAAGCTGAAAATGGAGAAGATGGCACAGATTTTCATGCTGTAGAGAGTGGCTGGATCTCGGTAACCCCAATTCATACCGACCTGACACAACGCACAATGATAGATGGAATGGAGCAGTGGCTCTCATGAATAACTATGAGGTTGGCTTTCGTTCACGTCGGGTTAGAGAGCGTCTTATAAGTCAGCTGGAGAAGCAGGGGATCACGGATCTTGAGGTGCTGAATGCAATCCGGACGGTTCCTCGCCACCAGTTTGTGGATGAGGCGCTGGCGTACCGGGCCTACGATGATGTGGTGTTGCCAATCGGCCATGAACAGACTATATCGCAGCCCTATATCGTTGCCCTGATGACGGAGTCGCTGATGCGTCATGGGCGCCCAAAACGGGTGTTGGAGATCGGAACCGGATCTGGCTACCAGACTGCAATCCTCGCGCAACTTGTACCACATGTATACACTGTAGAACGTATTGGTGCATTGATTCGCAGGGCACAGGATAGATTTGCCGAGATGGGAATTCTGAATGTAGAGATGAAGCTGGACGATGGTCATGTGGGGTGGGAGGAGAAGGCTCCATTTGACGCAATTATTGTTACTGCAGCACCGGCAGGAATTCCCACCCGTCTTCTTGGACAGCTGGAGATTGGTGGAAGAATGGTGGTGCCAGTAGGGCCAGAGAAGCAGGAGCAGAAACTTTTGGAGCTGACAAAAACAGTAGATGGGTATGAAGAGGAGGTTCTGGAGAGGGTGAAGTTTGTGCCCATGAGGTCAGGAGCAAGATAATGGAGTGGATGAATAGAATGAATGAGAGGGTTGCCGTCTGGGCAGATCGCCCTCATGCCGAACCTGTTTTGGCAGGTCTTAGTTTTGCGGAGTCCAGTTTCTTTCCGGTTCCACCTGATGTGTTGCTTGCACCAATGACCCTGGCGCACCCCTCTCGAGGATGGCGATATGCAACTCTGGTAACGGTTGCCTCGGTGCTCGGCGGAGTTTTCGGCTACCTGATTGGGCTCTATGGAATGGAGCTGGTTGAGCCACTTATTGCGCAGTGGGGGCTGCAGGATTCATACGATCACGCCAAGGCACTGTTTGCAGAGTGGGGCATATGGATTATCTTCCTTGCCGGGTTTTCACCAATCCCATACAAGCTGTTTACTATCAGTGCTGGAGCGCTGGCCATGTCGCTTCCACTGTTTTTGGTGGCCTCACTTATTGGTCGTGGCGCCCGTTTCTTTCTGGTGGCGGCATTTGTTATCTGGGGAGGAGAAAAGTTCCTCAAGATGGAGCGTGGCTGGATGTCTCGTCTGGGATGGATTGCCGTGCTACTTGCAGCCATCTACTACTTCTTGCGACATTGATGAGACAGATAGTAGCCATAATCCCCCTGTTTGTTGTTGTCTCCCTGCTGGTGGGCTGCAGCAGCAGTCGTCCATCACTATCTCCGGTCTCTAATCAGACCCATCTTATTGGAGAGATTCAGGAAAGTTATACAGTGCGTACAGGTGACAGCCTCTACATGATAGCTATGGAATTTGATCTGGATTATCTTGATCTGGCCAGGTGGAATGGAATTAGTTCTCCATACAGAATCCACAAGGGGCAGAAATTACGTCTGCACCCAAACAGCTCACAATCCTCAAAACCACAGCCTGTAACTGGTGATTACTATATTGTGAGACCAGGAGATACATTAAGTGTTATTGCAGAGAGGCTGAATATTAAAATGGCTAATCTGGCACGCTGGAATAGCCTGAAGTCACCTTATCAGATTCATGTGGGGCAGAAGTTAAGGTTGAGGTCGGCGCTATCTGCCGGACAGATAACAGGGGTAAAACCAAAGCCGATATCAAAATCGAGCAAGAGGATAACGGCAGTTAGTAGATCTTCTGCCGCAACCAGCATGGGCCGCCCTTCATCTGGAAAAATTATTAAACGGTACTCCAAAGAGAGGGGGGTTACAGGAGTTGAGTTTGGTGGTAGAGAGGGTGACCCAATTGTTGCCGCAGGTGATGGCAAGGTGGTCTATAGCGGCACCGGTCTGGTGCGTTATGGAAAGCTGTTAATCATCAAGCATGACAATAATCTATTGACAGCCTATGCTCATAATAGTCAGCTGCAGGTTAGGGAGGGGGATGTTGTAAAAATTGGTCAGCAGATCGCAGCAATGGGGAAGAGTGGTACCGATCGGGTGAAGTTGCATTTCGAGGTCAGAAAAAATGGAAAACCGGTTGACCCAATGAGATACCTGGCAAAACTCTCAGGGAGTGGTAGGTAGGTGGCGTAATGGGCAGTTCAGATCAAGAGAAGTTTGCATCCAGCAAACTGAAGGGAAAGGACCATGATGCCCTCCATCTCTATATGCAGGAGATTCGGGAGTTTCCGCTACTGACCGCGGAGGAGGAGTGTGCATGTGCACGTAAAGTACAAAAGGGTGACAGGGATGCCAAGAATCATCTGATTGAATCCAATCTGCGTCTTGTAGTAAGTATCGCCAGGCGTTATCAGAATCGAGGCGTCGCCTTTATGGATCTGGTGGAGGAGGGAAATCTTGGCCTGATTCGTGCTGTTGAAAAATTTGACCCAGAGCGAGGTTTTCGTTTTTCAACCTATGCTACCTGGTGGATAAGACAGGGGGTTGATAGAGCATTGATGAATCAGGCCCGTACAGTGCGCTTGCCAGTCCACGTCATGAGAGAGATGGGGCGTTATATGAGAGAGTCTCGTCGTCTTACTCAATCCATAAACCATGAGCCCTCAATTTCCGAGATCGCGACATCGCTTGATAAGACGGCGGAAGAGGTTGATAAAATTCTAAAGCTTAGGGAGATCCCGACATCAACGGAACTGCCGGTTGTGAAGGGCTCCAGCAGGACAGTTGGTGACAGAATTGAAGATACCTCACTGGAGGATCAGGATGATCTGTTTCTCAGGGACGAAATTTTCACCCATCTGAGCGAGTGGCTAGATAGCCTTAAGGAGCGTGAACGCAAGGTTGTTATTCACCGTTTTGGGTTGTTGGGAGAAGATGAGATGACTCTTGAAGAACTTGGCAAAGAGATGGGGATTACCCGTGAGCGGGTACGACAGATTCAGCTGGATGCACTTCAGCATCTGCATGATGTTCTTGAGCGCTCAGGCTATTCAGAAGAGACACTTTTTTAGGTTGCCCTGGCTGTTTCCTGGTCATGGTTTCTACTCTATACAAGATTACTGAGGTATAATTTCGTCTAATTTTTTAGGGAATCTCTGAAAAAGCGTAATGGGATGGGGGTTTGGGGGAGGAGCTTTAACCCTTCCCCCATAGGATAACTTGAGAGGGAGCTCTGATTGAGTCACGAAGTGACTTAATCAGAGCTTCCTTAGGCACTAAATGATCGGAGTTAAGGTCTTGATTGAGGATTTCCAGAGAATCAAACGGTTGCCGCCATACGTATTCAATATCGTTAATGAGTTGAAGGCAAAGGCGAGGCAGCGGGGAGAGGACATCATCGATTTCGGGATGGGAAACCCCGATCAACCAACTCCGCAACACATAGTTGACAAGTTGACGGAGGCCGCACAACGTCCAGATACCCACCGTTACTCCATGTCCAGGGGCATTCCGCGTCTACGCAGGGCAATATGCAACTGGTATCATGACCGCTACGAGGTTGATCTGGATGCGGACTCAGAGGCAATCGTAACCATTGGATCAAAAGAGGGGCTGGCACATCTGGCATTGGCTACTGTTGGTCCGGGGGATACTGTGCTGGTTCCCAATCCAGCCTACCCAATTCACCCTTATGGCTTCATTATTGCGGGGGCAGATATCCGTCATGTTCCGCTTACTCCTGATGGGGATTTCTTTGCAGAGCTCGAGAAGGCGATCAAGAATTCATGGCCACGCCCCAAGATGTTGGTGCTCAATTTTCCAGGCAATCCAACAACCCACTGTGTTGATCTGGAGTTCTTTGAAAAGGTTGTGGCATTGGCAAAAGAGCATCAGATATGGGTTATCCACGATCTTGCCTATGCAGACATCGTGTTTGATGGTTATCAATCACCATCAATTCTGCAGATAGATGGTGCCAAGGAGATTGCAGTAGAGTTCTTTACCCTCTCTAAAAGCTATAATATGCCAGGATGGCGTGTTGGTTTCATGGTTGGTAATCCGACACTGGTTGCTGCCCTGGCACGAATGAAATCATATCTTGATTACGGCATGTTCACCCCGATACAGGTGGCGGCAATAGCTGCACTTGAAGGGCCTCAGGAGTGTGTCCATGAGATTTGTGACATGTATCTCAAGCGCAGGGATGCACTCTGTAGCGGCCTCAACTCAGTGGGCTGGGAGGTGGAGCCACCAAAGGCAACAATGTTTGTGTGGGCACCAATTCCTGAGCCTTATCGTGAGATGGGGTCACTGGAGTTCTCCAAGAAATTGTTGAGTGAGGCCAAGGTTGCGGTCTCTCCGGGAATCGGATTTGGTGAGTATGGAGATGGCTATGTCCGTTTTGGATTAATTGAGAATGAGCACCGTACCCGACAAGCGGTACGTGGAATCAGAGAGATGTTCAAGAGTGATGGTGTTCTTGACGTTGAACAGTAACAGGGAAGTAATTAAAAGATGAAGCCAGTAAAAGTAGGTGTTCTCGGACTGGGGACAGTTGGTTGTGGAAGTGTAAATGTACTAACCCGCAATGCAGCAGAGATAGCACGTCGTGCTGGTCGGCAGATTGAGATTAGTATGGCTGCAGTACGTGATCTGGAGCGCCCGAGAATCTGTGAGACAGAGGGGATACGGCTGACTACGGATCCGTTTGAGGTAGCTAATGATCCGGATATTGATATTGTTCTGGAGTTGATGGGCGGCACCGAATTTGCCCGTGAGGTGGTGGTGCAGGCACTCTCGCAGGGCAAGCATGTGGTGACTGCCAACAAGGCACTGATTGCAACCCATGGCAATGAGCTGTTCGAGTTGGCACAGGAGAAGGGGGTCATGGTTGCCTTTGAGGCTGCAGTGGCTGGTGGTATCCCGATCATCAAGGCGATCCGCGAAGGGCTGGCAGCTAACCAGATTCAGTGGCTGGCTGGAATAATTAACGGCACCGGAAATTTCATTCTCACAGAGATGAGAGACAAGGGACGCGCCTTTGATGATGTGCTCAAGGAGGCGCAGGAGCTGGGTTATGCCGAGGCAGATCCAACTTTTGATGTAGAGGGAATTGATGCAGCACACAAGCTGACCATTCTTGCCTCCATCGCCTTTGGTATTCCGCTGCAATTTGACAAGGCGATGACAGAGGGGATAACCAAAATTACGGCAGAGGATGTCTCCTATGCAGAGGAGCTTGGATATCGCATCAAGCATCTCGGAGTGGCACGCAAGACTGAGGCTGGTGTGGAGCTGCGCGTACATCCAACCCTGATCCCGGAGAGACAGTTGATCGCTAATGTGGATGGGGTGATGAATGCAGTGCTGGTGATGGGTGATGCTGTAGGACCAACTCTATACTATGGAGCGGGGGCCGGTGATGAGCCTACCGCCTCTGCTGTGGTTGCAGATACAGTAGATGTGGTACGTGCATTGACTGCAGACCCTGAAAACAGGGTGCCACATCTGGCATTCCAGCCTGATGCCCTGAAGGATTTACCGATACTGTCAATTGATGATATCGAGACCGCCTACTATCTGAGGATGGAGGTTGAGGATCGATCTGGAGTGCTTGCAGAGATCACCAGGATTCTGGGGGAGGAGGAGATAAGTATCGAGGCCTTTATGCAGAAGGATATCGAGAATGAAGGGTCAAGAGCACCCATTGTACTTTTGACCCACAAGACAGAGGAGGGGCGGATGAACCGTGCGCTCTCTGCCATTGAGGCGCTGGATTGTGTATATGGATCGGTTATGCGGATCCGTATGGAGACACTCGATTAAAATATGGTAACCACTCACCCATATGAGCCTGCTCTCTTTCTCTTCTCAAAGGCTGCTTCTATCCCTGTTTGCCACCCATTTTTCAGCACCTGCCAAAACTCGCTACGCTCAAACACTGGCAGGCTTCTTCTGAAAAACAGGCAGAAAACAGGGCGCAGCCACTGCGTTGATAAAGAGAACCGGCTCATATGGGTAAGCGGTTATAATTATGTGAGGCCATTTAGGGCTGAAAATTTTGTAGTTGGAGAAAACTATCGTGCCATTTAGAAAACACTACACAGGTCTTTTGGATCGTTACCGTGACCGTCTGCCCATAAGCGAGGATACAAAAATCATCGATCTGGGCGAGGGCAATACCCCGCTGATCAAGCTGAAGAATATCCCCGGTGAGATGGGGGTCGATGCAGAGATCTATGTGAAATACGAGGGGCTCAATCCAACAGGTTCATTCAAGGATCGTGGCATGTGTATGGCGGTGACCAAGGCGGTAGAGGAGGGTAGCAAGGCTATTATCTGTGCCTCTACCGGAAACACCTCGGCTGCAGCGGCGGCCTACGCGGCACGCGCCGGTATTACCGCTTTCGTACTTATTCCAGACGGCAAGATTGCGCTGGGCAAGCTTGCTCAGGCAATGATGCATGGGGCGGTAGTGATTCAGATTCATGGCAATTTTGATGATGGCATGCAGCTGGTGAAAGAGGTGGGTGAAGAGGCTCCGGTTACCATTGTTAACTCCATCAACCCGTTCCGCCTGCAGGGTCAGAAGACAGCGGCATTTGAGATTATTGAGGAGCTGGGCGCTGCCCCTGACTACCACTGTCTGCCAGTTGGTAATGCGGGCAATATCTCTGCCCACTGGATGGGGTATGTGGAGTATGCCGAGGATGGCATCGTTCCGACCCGCCCAACCATGGTTGGTTATCAGGCTGCAGGGGCTGCCCCCTTTATGCGTGGCGAGATGGTAGATGAGCCAGAGACTGTGGCAACTGCAATTCGTATTGGTCACCCACAGAGCTGGGACAAGGCGTGGAATGTGCAGAAGGAGTCTGGCGGCTGGTTTGACGAGTGTACGGATGAGGAGATACTGGCCGCACAGAAACTACTGGCAGAGAGAGAGGGGGTCTTCTGTGAGCCGGCATCGGCAACATCTGTAGCGGGTGCTCTGCGTGATCTCAAGAGTGGAAAGATCCCGGCTGGCAGCAAGATTGTATGTACCCTGACTGGACATGGGTTGAAGGATCCAGACACAGCTATTAAACAGAGCACGCGGGAACTGATTACTGTTGATGCGACCCTGGAAGATGTTAAGGGAGCAATCCTTAACAACATGTAGTCTGTGGAGATATTTCGTGTAGCGCCTGTACACCTGGTCGCAGACTGGGATGTGCTTCGTCTTTTCGAGATTGAGCCGGGCTCCATCTCTGTCAAAGAGCAGCAGGATTTGATTAATAGACTTGAGCCGCTGTTTAGTGAGATGAACATGGTGCTCAGTTACCATGATGATCTCGACTGGAGGCTGCAACTCTCGACAGGGGTGGCTGTAAAGACAACACCTCTGCACCATGTGGTTGGTGCAAATGTCCATGATGCCATGCCTGCAGGGGACGATGAGCTTCTATGGAAGCGTCTCCTCAATGAGGTGCAGATGTTGCTGCACCATGCATCAATAGGTGATCTCGCAGATAGTCACATATCTATTCCCCACAAGGTTGAGGGGGCTAATGGCATCTGGGTATGGAGAGAGCCATCGCGTTTTGAGAAGCTGATAGAGCGGGGCAAAACCATTTTTTCCAGACGGGCCTCAAGACTGTGAGAGTTGTCCAGCGCACCGTTCCTGACAGCCAACCGCTGGAGGGGGTGCCATCCATACTGGACCGCATATATCGTTCTCGTGGCATCCGCTCTGTTGCAGAGCTGGACCACTCCCTGAAGAATCTTCTCCCTATATCCTCCCTGAAAAATGTGGAACAGGCTGCAGAGCTTGTTGCCTCCTCTATCGGTCGTGGTGACTCCATTGTTGTTGTTGCCGACTACGATGCGGATGGCGCAACTGCCTGTGCGGTCTCTATGCGTGGCCTCAAATCGATGGGGGCAAATATCAATTATGTGGTGCCAGATCGCAAGAGACATGGTTATGGCCTCTCTGAAAAAGTAGTTGAATTAACATTAAAATATAAACCTAATCTATTGATAACGGTAGATAATGGAATATCGAGTATTGGCGGGGTAGAGGCGGCAAAGAGGGCTGGAATGGCTGTAGTAGTTACCGATCATCATCTTCCTGGTGACCAGCTTCCGGCAGCCGATGTGATTGTAAATCCGAACCAACATGGTGATGATTTTGCAAGCCCCAACCTCGCCGGTGTTGGGGTTGCCTTTTATCTGGTGTGTGCTGTCAGACAGAAACTGGGGTCTGACTTTAACCCGGCAACATTGCTGGATCTGGTCGCAGTTGGAACAGTTGCAGATGTGGTGAGGCTGGATCGGAATAATCGGATTTTGGTGAACAGCGGTATTCAGCGTATTCGTCAGGGTCACTGTTCACCAGGTGTGGCTGCACTGCTGGAGGTGGCGGGTAGAGAGCAGGGTCGTGTAGTGGCCTCCGATTTCGGATTCACTGTTGGCCCTCGAATCAATGCGGCAGGACGCATGGCGGAGATGGGGGCGGGGATTGATTGTCTACTGGCAGAGGATAGGCAGCAGGCTCTTACTCAGGCGCAGGCACTAGACAGCATCAACCGACAGCGTCGTGAGGTAGAGGCAGGAATTCGGGAGGATGCAGAATCCATCATAGAGTCCCTGCATCTGGATGGGGAGGGGCTCTCTTCAGCTCTTGCCCTCTATCAGCCACACTGGCATGAGGGTGTGGTTGGAATTGTTGCGGGGAGAATCAAGGAGCAGTTGCATCGGCCAGTAATTGTCTTTGCCCGTGGGGAAAGTGGCACCCTGAAAGGCTCTGCACGCTCTATCTCTGGTCTTCATATAAGGGACCTGATTGATGCCATATCCAAAAAAAGTCCCGGCATGGTTCTCCAGTTTGGGGGGCATGCAATGGCAGCAGGGGTGTCCATTCGTGAACACGATTTTGAACTCTTCAGAACCCTGTTTGAACAGTCGGTCTCCACTCTGGTCAGTGAGGAGATGCTGGAGGGGGTGCTTTATACTGATGGTGGACTCTCCAGTGGAGAGCGTCTGCTAGAGACGGCAGAGCTGTTGAGGGAGTCAGGTCCCTGGGGACAGGGCTTTCCCGAGCCCCTGTTTCGGGATGTTTTTGTTCTGGATGACTGGCGCATCGTTGGTGAGAATCATCTGAAACTTGTTTTGGGTGATAGCGAATCTAGTGATCGTGTAGATGCAATTGCCTTTTATCAGTCAGAGCAGTTGCTGCCGGAGCGGGGTGATAATCTGGAGATTGTCTACCGGATGGATGTCAATCGATGGCGGGGTAGAGATAGTTTACAGTTAATTGTAGAGACCATTATCAACTCGTAACGTAAGTATCAATCGTTCCAAAAACAGTGGCAGTTTTGTTCATGCAGCTCACTCAAGCACATCCATGTGTCGCTCGATTGCGGACGTCCTGTCCGCAAACGGCTGCCCGCACAAAACTGCCACTGTTTTTGGAACGATTGATAGCTCAGCAATTATCATTATGGCTAACAGTTTATGATTTCTCTCCTAAAACTATTTGCACAACTTCTCAGCTTGGTTTCGCTAAAATGCAGAACTCAGGCTGGCGCCCTCAAACAGCTGCATTTTTTACGCTATACCGCGCCAAGAATCTGTTGCAAATAGTTTTTAAAGTCGATCAATCATAAACTGTTCGCCATAATGATAATTGCTGTAAGTAGTTACCATTGAGCCACTATTTACATGGGGAGAGTGTGTATAATTCCCCACTGTTTATAGAAGTTCACAGGAAGCAGGCAACCATGATTGAGTTCAACCCAATCTACAATCAGATCAAAGATCTACAGGGGCGCACAGAGGCTCTTAGGGGGTATCTTTGACTATGCTGAAAAGGCAGAGCAGCTGATTGAGATTAATCGTGAGCTGGAATCACCCGAGGTCTGGAATGATCCGGAGCGGGCCCAGGGGCTGGGAAAGGAGAGGGCTCGACTGGAGAAGATTGTAGAGGGGATTGATCGGCTCTCCAGCGGTACAACAGATGCCAATGAGCTGCTGCAGATGGCAGAGGCAGAGGGTGATGATGATACTGTTGAAGAGGTTGTTGCCGATCTTGAGTTGCTGACCGCAGAGATTGAGATGCTGGAGTTTCAGCGCATGTTCTCTGGGGAACAGGATGCATCCAATGCCTTTATCGATATTCAATCCGGGTCTGGCGGAACAGAGGCTCAGGATTGGGCGGAGATGTTGTTGCGGATGTATCTGCGCTGGGGTGATCGTCGTGGTTTTGATGTGGAGTTGATGGAGGTATCGGCGGGTGAGGTGGCTGGCATCAAATCTGCCACCATTCAGGTTAAGGGTGAGTATGCCTTCGGTTGGCTGCGGACAGAGACTGGGGTGCATCGCCTGGTACGCAAGTCACCCTTTGATTCAGGTAATCGTCGACACACATCTTTCTCTTCGGTATTCATCTATCCTGAGGTGAACGAGGATATTGATGTAGAGATTAACCCCTCCGATTTGCGAGTGGATACATATCGGGCCCAGGGAGCTGGTGGTCAGCATGTAAATACTACTGATTCAGCAGTTCGTATTACCCATGAACCATCTGGTATTGTGGTGCAGTGCCAGAATGAGCGTTCTCAGCACAAGAACAAGGCAACTGCGATGAGCATGTTGAAGGCCAAGCTCTACGAGATGGAGCTGATGAAACAGAATGAGGAGAAGCAGGCGGCAGAGGATGCCAAGTCTGATATAGGGTGGGGCAGCCAGATTCGCTCCTATGTGTTGGACCAGTCGCGGATCAAGGATCTGCGGACAGGCCATGAGACCGGAAATACGCAGGCGGTTCTGGATGGTGATCTGGATCCGTTTATTGAGGAGAGTTTGAAGTCTGGGTTGTAAAGTCATCTCCGCGCAGGCGGAGATCCAGAAGAGAAGAGCAAGATGTCAAAAGAACAAAACCAGAAAGTTGATGAAAACAGATTAATCGCGGAGCGGCGTCGCAAGCTTGATCTGCTGCGTGAGGAGGGGAATGCTTTCCCCAATGATTTCCGCAGGAATGTGGTCGCTGGTGAGCTCCATGCCGAGTACGGAGAGATGGAGCCCGAGGTACTGGAGGAGCGGGGAGTTCGGGTAGCAGTGGCTGGACGGATGATGGCCAAGCGCGTCATGGGCAAGGCGGCCTTTACCCATCTCAAGGATATGAGCGGAAAGATACAGCTCTTTGTGCAGCGGGATGCCCTGCCAGAGGGGCTGTATGCAGGCTTCAAGAAATGGGACATTGGAGACATTATTGGTGCTGAAGGGGTTATGTTCAAGACTAAGACTGGAGAGCTCTCGGTCAAGGTTGACTCCATCCGGATATTGACCAAGTCGGTTCGCCCGCTACCGGAGAAATTTCATGGGCTGACAGATACCGAGGCTAGATACCGTCAGCGTTATATCGATCTGATCATGAACGATGCCTCACGAGATGTATTCAAGACTCGGGTTCAGGTAGTGCAGTATATCCGCGACTTTCTCAATGGGCGCGGCTTTATGGAGGTGGAGACCCCGATGATGCAGGCGATCCCTGGAGGGGCAACTGCGCGTCCATTTACCACCTACCATAATGCGCTGGATATGGAGCTCTTCTTGCGGATTGCACCAGAGCTCTACCTCAAGCGTCTGGTTGTTGGGGGGTTTGAGAGGGTCTACGAAATCAATCGCAACTTCCGTAATGAGGGGCTCTCAACTCGCCATAATCCTGAATTCACCATGATTGAGTTCTATGAGGCCTATGCCGATTATCAGGATCTGATGGACACCACTGAGGCGATGTTGCGTGGAGTGACGGAGGAGGTGTTGGGTTCCAGTCAGGTAAGCTATCAGGGCGACACCTATGACTTTGGCAAGCCGTTTGCCCGGATGACAGTAAAAGAGTCGATTTTGCACTTTAATCCGGATCTTGCAGAACAGGATCTGGATGATCTTGATAGTGCCAGAGCAGTAGCTGAGAACATGGAGATTCCCCTGAAAGACTCTTACGGTCTGGGCAAGGTGCAGATTGAGATTTTCGAGAAAACAGTAGAGCACCGTCTTATGAACCCAACATTTATTACGGCATACCCTACAGAGGTCTCTCCACTGGCTCGTCGCAATGATGATGATCCATTTGTTACCGACCGTTTTGAGTTCTTTGTTGGTGGTCGTGAGATCGCCAATGGCTTCTCTGAGCTTAATGATTATGAGGATCAGGCGGAGCGTTTCCGCAGACAGGTCGAAGAGAAAGAGGCTGGTGATGATGAGGCCATGCACTATGATGAGGACTACGTAACTGCGCTGGAGCACGGTATGCCACCAACGGCGGGTGAGGGCATCGGTATTGATCGGCTGGTAATGCTCTTCACCGATTCGCCATCTATCCGTGATGTGTTACTGTTTCCACATATGAGACCGCAAACATAAGAGAGACAAGTAAGGAAAGCATATGCCTCCAGTTGTTGAACAGAGTGGTCTGAACTGGACCGACCTGGTAATTTTGGGAATTATTGTGATCTCGACAGGGATCAGTCTGCTTCGCGGCTTCTTCAAAGAGGCGATCTCTCTCGTGACCTGGATAATTGCATTCTGGGTGGCGTTAAATTTTTCTGCAGATCAGGCCCATATTTTTGAATCTCTGATAGAGACCCCATCTCTGCGTGCAGGGGCATCATTTGCCCTACTGTTTTTGGTCACCCTGATTCTCGGTTCATTGATAAACAAGGCCATGCAGAGTCTGATAGATTTTTCAGGGTTTGGAGGAATGGACCACCTGTTGGGAATGTTCTTTGGTGCGGCACGAGGTGTATTGATTGTCTCGCTGCTCGTGCTATTGGCTGGCCTTACCCCTCTGCCACAGGATAACTGGTGGCATGAATCACTGTTGCTGGAGTATTTTCAGGAGGTTTCAGCATGGTTGACAGAGTATTTTCCTGAACACCTGCGTAGCTACTTCTCGTATACTCCGGTTGTCTGAGTATCGCTTTATATTTTCGAACATCACTGAACTAATTATCTATGTGCGGAATTATCGGAATTGTCTCCAGCTCACCAGTTAACCAGCAACTCTATGATGGATTAACTGTACTGCAACATCGTGGCCAGGATGCGGCAGGTATCATGACCTGTGATGAAGGAAAAATATTTTTAAGGAAGGCCAATGGCCTTGCCAAGGATGTTTTTCATACCCGCCACATGTTGCGACTGCAGGGGAATATGGGGATTGGTCATGTCCGTTACCCTACGGCAGGATGTTCATCTTCCGCGGAGGCACAGCCTTTCTATGTGAACTCCCCATATGGCATTGCTCTGGCGCATAATGGCAACCTCACCAATGCCGACAAGATCAAGCAGGACCTCTATCTGGAAGATCTTCGTCACATCAATACAGAGTCTGACTCCGAGATTCTGCTGAATGTTTTTGCTCATGAGCTTCAGCACCTTGGAAAGATGCATCTTGATCTAGACGATATGTTTAATGCTGTTTCAGGGGTGCATAGACGCTGTCAGGGAGGTTATGCGGCAGTAACCCTTATTACTGGATATGGCATCGTTGCATTTCGTGATCCATTTGGTATTCGCCCTCTATGCATAGGTGAACGTACACTTGATGATGGCCGCAAGGAGCATATGGTCGCCTCGGAGAGCGTGGCGATTGATACGCTTGGTTATCAGTTGGTACGTGAGCTGGACCCAGGTGAGGCAGTATATATTGATAACAGCGGAGAGCTGTTTGCGAAGCAGTGTGCAGAGAATCCGGTACTATCTCCATGTATTTTTGAGCATGTATATTTTGCCCGTCCAGACACTATTATCGATCAGGTCCATGTGCACAAGGCGCGCCTCCGTATGGGTGAAAAATTGGCGACCAAGATTCTCCGAGAGTGGCCAGAGCATGATATTGACGTGGTTATCCCAATTCCGGACACCAGCAGAACTGCAGCCTCTGAGCTTGCCTATGCCCTGAATGTTGTCTATCGAGAGGGGTTTATCAAAAATCGTTACATCGGCCGCACATTTATTATGCCTGGTCAGCAGCAGCGCAAGAAATCGGTAAGACAAAAACTCAACCCTCTTGGGCTGGAGTTCAAGGGGAAGAATGTATTGCTGGTTGATGATTCAATTGTACGTGGAACCACCTCTGCACAGATTATCGAGATGGCCCGTTCCGCTGGTGCAAGAAAGGTATATTTTGCCTCGGCGGCACCGCCGGTGCGTTATCCGAATGTTTATGGGATTGATATGCCGGTTGCGTCCGAATTGATTGCACATGATCGTACCGAGGAGGAGGTTGCAGAGTTGATTGGGGCCGATCGCCTGATCTATCAGGACCTGCAGGATCTGATAGATTCAGTGCAGGAGGGTAATCCGCAGATCAAGCAGTTTGATACCTCGGTGTTTGATGCCAACTACGTAACGGGCGGGATTGATGATGACTATCTTGAAAACCTTGAAGCAGCACGCTGTGACTCTGAAAAAGAGAAGCGCAATCAGCAGGATGATGAGGTGCTCGGTGTTCATAATTCCATATAAACTTGAGGTATAGAGGGGGCAGTTATGATTGATCCAGAGGAGTACGGTTTCGCAACCAGAGCCATTCGAGCCGGTCACCAGAGAACCAATGAGGGTGAGCACGGTGAGGCAATCTTTCCTACCTCCAGCTACGTTTTTGACTCTGCCGAACAGGCAGCGGCCCGATTTTCTGGAGATGAACCAGGAAATATCTACTCCCGTTTCACCAACCCTACAGTAAGAACATTTGAGCAGCGTCTAGCCGCTCTGGAAGGTGGAGAGCGTTGTGTGGCAACCGCATCAGGCATGTCGGCAATTCTCTCAACCTGTATGGGTGTCCTGAAGGCTGGCGATCATGTAGTGGTATCTCGCAGTGTTTTTGGAACCACAGTTGTTCTCTTTAACCAGTTTATGGCCAAGTTTGGAGTAGAGGTAACGTTTGTCTCTCTAACCGATCTGTTGCAGTGGGAACAGGCAATGCGCCCCAATACCCGCCTCCTTTTTCTTGAGACCCCGGCAAATCCATTGACTCAGGTTGGAGATATCAGTGCACTGGCTGAATTGGCGCATCGCAATAACGCTCTATTGGCGGTAGATAATGTCTTCTGTACACCGGCACTGCAGCAGCCACTGGCGCTAGGGGCAGATATCGTTATCCACTCTGCAACCAAGTATCTGGATGGCCAGGGGCGTGCAATGGGTGGCGCAGTGGTCGGTTCCGAGGAGGTTGTTGGAAATGATGTATACAGCTTCCTGCGTACAGCCGGCCCCTCCATGAGCCCGTTTAATGCGTGGATCTTCCTCAAGGGGCTGGAGACCCTGAAGTTGCGGATGGATGCACATACAAAAAATGCTACGGAATTGGCCGGGTGGCTGGAGCAGCAATCTGAGGTCTCGGTAGTCCACTATCCCGGTCTTGAGAGTCATGCCCAGCATGAGCTTGCCTCAACCCAGCAGAGTGGTGCGGGCGGAATACTCTCGTTTGAGCTGAGTGGAGGAAAGGAGGCTGCATGGAAGATGATTAATGCTACCGAGATGGTCTCCATCACCGCAAACCTCGGTGATACAAAAACAACCATCACTCACCCCGCGACCACAACTCATGGCCGCCTTACTCCGGAAGAGAAGGAGCAGGCGGGTATTAGTGATGGCTTGGTGCGGGTAGCGGTAGGTCTGGAGGAGATCGAGGATCTGAAGATGGATCTCAGTCGTGGTCTCGAGTGACCTCCTGAATCTGTTTGATGAGACCGGGCTAACCCTATTTCTGGATAGTCTGGAAGAGAAGCTGGAATCGACAGAGCGACTCTACGAGCTCTGGAAGAGTGGAGGCCTCAGCTCTGAATCCATGAATCAACCTGATCCAATCAGGCAGGCAGGCCATCCACACAAACCGGAACTGGTGCCACCAAGAGAGCTCAAACGGAGAAGGCTCGGGAGTCCGGAAGGGCATGCATCCATGCTTCATGCTATTGCCCATATTGAGTTTAATGCAATTAATCTTGCTCTTGATGCAGTCTACCGTTTTCGTGAGATGCCAATCGCATACTATGATGACTGGTTGCGGATTGCAGATGAGGAGCGCTATCACTTTCAGCTTGTCAGAGAGAGACTTAACCAGCTGGGGTATGAGTATGGTGATTTTCCCGCCCACAATGGTCTCTGGGAGACTGCGGAGAAGACAGCTTCTGACCCACTGTTGAGAATGGCGCTAGTACCAAGAATTCTTGAGGCCCGTGGCCTAGATGTTAATCCGGGGATTATGGATAAGCTCGCCTCAATTGGTGATCAACAGAGTGTTGAAACATTGAAGATTATTCTGCGTGACGAGGTGGGCCATGTGAAAGCGGGGACCAGATGGTTTCATCATCTCTGTGGTAAACGTGGCGTGGATCCTGAGGAGACATTTGAAAGCCTGGTGCGCGAGCATATGGCTTATGTCATACGTGGACCATTCTATCTGCCCGGAAGGGTTGAGGCTGGATTCAGTGAGTCAGAGATTGGGTTTCTACAGCAACTTGATCGTGACAACCGGAAGCGGTCTATACCCAAATCCTCAGATAGAAACGTAGGATAATGTGCAACAGATTGATCCATAGAGCAAATTTGATT
>NZ_CEYDPX010000019.1:0-28509 GCF_982804495.1 Candidatus Thiopontia autotrophica
AATAGTTTCGAAGAAGTTGCCTTATAAAGCTCTTCAAAGGCGCGGCGATCCCCCAGAGCAGTCCTGGAGAGCAAATCATCAAACCCGCTGTTATCTGTAGTAGCCAAACCACATCCTCACAAAAGCCGCTAGTAACCTGAAGCTGATTATAACTTAATCAAATTTAGGCAACGCAACTCACTCTGATCATGGCATCAGCCTGGAGGCAGAGCAGGAAAAATATTCAGATACTGCCCGTACCCCTCATCCACCAACCGATCACTGGGGACAAAGCGCATGGCTGCCGAATTCATACAGTAACGCAGTCCAGTCGGGGCTGGTCCATCCGGAAAAACATGGCCTAGATGGGAGTCTGCTTTTTTACTTCTAATTTCTGTACGAGTCGAAAAGAATTTTCTATCCTCTCTCTCCACTACAACGCCATCGTCAATTGGACGGATAAAGCTCGGCCATCCGGTTCCGGAGTCGTACTTGTCAACCGAACTGAAGAGTGGCTCACCGGATACAATATCGACATAGATCCCCTCATCCTTGTTATCCCAATACTCATTATCGAAGGCTCGTTCTGTCCCATCCTCTTGGGTCACCCTGTACTGGAGCGGGGTCAGCTTCTTCCTCAACTCCTCTTTTGAGGAAATACTCTCTCCGGTAGCTGCTACACTCTTGCGGTTACCGCCCCAGACCTTGTCAAGATACTGATCACGCCCTGAACCATGGCGGTAGTAGCTGTAACGCAGAGGGTTGTTCTTGGAGTAATCCTGGTGGTACTCCTCTGCCGGATAGAAGGTTTTAGCCTCAAGAATCTCCGTCACAATGGGTTTCTGGTAACGTCCCGATCGATCCAGCTCTGCTCTCGACTCCAGGGCCTGAATTTTCTGTTCTGGACTCAGATAGAAGATTGCTGAACGATACTGATCACCACGATCCACGAATGAGCCGCCCCCATCTGTGGGGTCAATCTGCCTCCAGTAGGTATCCAGCAGGACATCATATTGAATAACATCAGGATCATAGATGATCTCTATCGCCTCCAGATGATTGGTCTCACCTGCAGAGACCTGTCCATAGGTTGGATCTACCTCATATCCCCCCGTATATCCAGATACTACCTGCACCACCCCGTCCAGTTTCTCAAATGGGGCTTCCATACACCAGAAACAGCCGCCAGCAAATATTGCTCTCTCTGATGCATTACGGTTCACACTGTCCAACCTGCTATCTCCATTGTTTGTAAAAGCACTGACCCCTGCTGCTACTGCGATGAGAAACATGACGGCAAGCACTGCTTTGTTATTCATCTGCATGATACACCTCACTCTCCGGATGGAAAGCCATCCAGGCAAACCAGAATGATGAGACGGATGGCAGCTTATTGCCTTTGAGGTCTGTAGCCCATGCACTGTTACTCTCTTGATCAAAGTGAAGCTTCACCTCTACACCATTGAATCGATCAACAACAAGGGACTTGGCCTGTGATAGCTCAGAGTATGGGTATCCCTTGAACTTCCCATCTATCTCAATCCCCAGAACACGCTCTTTTGGATGGTAGAGAGGGTTAAGGCTCTCTACAGGGAAGTAGATGCCTTCACTATTCACGTAACCGCTATAGGGGTCGCGATCATAATCGCGAAAATAACCGGTACGTCTTGATAGCACAGTTGTTGTGGGATAATCCCTCTTCCATACCTTCCAGCTGGTGTGGGTTGCCGGCAGCAGTTGCAGACGCTCCCCCTTTAGTTTTCCACTTATTGCCCGGCCCAATAGTTGCGACCATAGCGACTCGGTCTCTCGATCATAGAGTAGAACATCACTGTTATAGAGCAATCCAGAGACCCCAAACAACCGTTTCTTTCCCCCACCTTTTTTGGTGCTGCCTGAAGAGAAGACCACACCAGAACCACAGAGTGGGCAGTAGGTCACCACAAAGGGGTTCCCGTTGGTCTCATCATTGACGATCTCATGCCAGTTCAAAATGGCAATGGGGTAGGCGCGACTCACTCCATCAATCTCAACACCCAGGATTGGATCCTCATCGGAGAGCTCCTCTTTTGCCTGGTCGATGGTTAAAAAACGTGGGTTATCTATCGATGGGATACCATCACGTGCGGGACCTCCTCCATGAATCTTTTCGATTGCTATCTCACTGTTGGTCAGGTCAAAGCCGTTTTTTGACTCCTCCTGGGCGTTGGAACAACCCGTCAACAAAATTGACAGCACCGGCACCAACAGAACCAACTTGTTAACTCTCATCACCACTCTCCTGAAACTCTATCTCTGGATAATATACGTTCCATGGCAGCAGATGGATTCAGGAGAAAAGAGGTTATCTCTCCCTGCTCCTCCGATCCAGTTGACGCAGATACTCCATACGCTCCTTGATCTTGATCTCCATCCCCCGCTCCACCGGATGGTAGTAGCTCTGCTCTCCCATCTCATCCGGGAAGTAGGTCTCACCAGCAGCATATCCATCCGGCTCATCATGGGCATAACGATAGGCATGACCATATCCCAGCTCCTTCATTACCCTGGTTGGTGCATTGCGCAGATGAACCGGAACCTCAGCTGATCCGCCTGCTCTTATATCGGCCAATACACTATTCCATGCATTGTAGACCGCGTTGCTTTTTGGTGCGATCGCAAGGTATGTAATGGCCTGAGCAATGGCCAACTCACCCTCAGGGCTTCCCAGACGCTCATAGGTTTCCCAGGCACTCACCGCTATCTGTAGTGCGCGCGGGTCTGCATTACCTATATCCTCACTCGCCATCCGTACAACCCTGCGTGCCACATAGAGCGGATCGACTCCGCCATCAACCATGCGAGCAAACCAGTAGAGTGATGCATCTGGGTTGGAGCCACGAACTGACTTGTGGAGTGCTGAGATCTGCTCATAGAAGAGATCACCGCCCTTGTCAAAGCGACGCCCTCCATCTGCAATTACCGCGGCTATACTCTGGTCAGAGAGCACCTTTCGTTCCTCCTCAGACTCCGCAAGCTCTGCAACAATTTCCAGTATATTGAGGGCACGACGGGCATCACCATCTGCTGCAGTGGTGATCTGCTCTATCCCATCTTCCGATATAGCAATATCACCCTCTCCCAAATCTGACTCTATCGAGCTGACCGCATGTCTAATAATTTCACTCAACGCCCTCTTATCAAGTGGTTTCAGCTTGTAGAGACGGGCACGAGAAAGTAGTGCGTTATTTAGCTCAAATGATGGATTTTCTGTGGTTGCACCAACAAAGGTAAAGGTGCCGTCCTCTACATGAGGAAGAAATGCATCCTGCTGGCTCTTGTTGAATCTGTGGACCTCGTCAACAAAGAGCAGCGTACTCTGACCAAGTTTCTGCGCCTGCTTGGCCTGCTCTATGGCTGCACGAATCTCCTTGACCCCGGAGAGTACTGCAGAGATGGCAAGAAAATTTGCATTTGAGTGGTTGGCAATCAACCGTGCCAATGTGGTTTTACCGGTTCCGGGAGGCCCCCAGAAGAGCATGGAGTGGAGGTTTCCGCTCTCTATAGAGTTACGAAGTGGCTTACCCTCTCCCAGCAGGTGCTCCTGCCCCATAAAGTTGGCCAGAGAGGCCGGCCTCATCCGTTCTGCAAGTGGCGCTGTCACCTAAGCATACTCATTGGTCTTGTTAGCTACGGAAAATCTCCTACTACATCTGTCCCTGCTGGAGGAACAAACAGAAAGTTGCTCTCTTCAAGAGATGGGTTATAGAGCATATCCTGCAGATCAATTCTGGTTCGTTGACCCAGGCTATCCTCTACCTCTATGACTCTTAGCTGTTCATCATCCATTGCCACCAGAAGCTGTTCAAACCCTCCGCTCCCATGAATAGAGACGAGCTCAGCCCACTCATAATATTGCTTCTTTCCGATAGGGTGGATTGCAAACTGATCTTTCAGGGAACCTTCGCCTGTAAGTAGTGCGGCGGGGGTATTGGCAAGTGATCCCTGCTGTTTGCGAACAGTAACCTGTTCCAGATCGGGATCATGCAGCCAGATTCTGGAACCATCCCCAACAATCTCCTGTACAAATGGAACCGATGTCTGCCAACGGAATTTTCCTGGGCGCTGTATCAACAGGGTACCGTAACTATCCTCTATCAAACGCCCTGAACCATCTCTCACCTGCTGGTGAAACCCTCCTCGCAGACTCTCCATCTCCGAGAAATAACTCTCAATACGAGAGCTCAGGGTATCCGCTGACCAGGCAACAATCGGGGTAAGCGCTACCATTAGGCCAAACAGTATACGCAACTCAGTCAATCTCTACTGGTGGAGGTGCCAACACCTCACGCTGACCATTTGATCCAATTGGACCAACCACCCCGGACGCTTCCATGGCCTCAACCAATCTGGATGCACGATTATATCCAACCCGCAACCTGCGCTGTACCCCAGAGACCGATGCCTTGCGTGTCTCGGTTACAATCCGCACCGCATCATCGTATAGCGGATCATCTTCTGCATCATCCAATCCTGCACCGTTGCCGCTACTCTCACTAGCCTCGTGGGTGGTCAAAACCTCCTCAACATATTGCGGCTCACCACTCTGTTTAAGATTATCCACCACACGATGGACCTCATCATCATCCACAAATGCGCAGTGGACACGAATCGGCAGACCTGCCCCAGATGGAAGATAGAGCATATCTCCACGCCCCAACAGATGCTCTGCACCCATCTGATCGAGAATTACCCGTGAATCCATCTTTGATGAAACCTGAAAGGCAATTCTGGTGGGGATGTTTGATTTAATCAGCCCAGTAATCACATCAACCGATGGGCGCTGGGTAGCCAGCACAAGATGGAGACCTGCCGCACGTGCCTTCTGGGCAATTCGCACAATCAGGTCCTCTACTTTCTTGCCAACGGTCATCATCAAATCTGCAAACTCATCGACAATAACCACAATGTATGGAAGGTGCTCCAGAGTACGTGGCGGCTCTCCATCGGTAGCCTCATAAAGAGGATCAGCCAGTGGTGCACCAGACTCAATCGCATCATTGACCTTCTTGTTATATCCGGTAAGGCTCCGCACCCCGAGGGCAGACATTAGTTTATAACGGCGCTCCATCTCTGCAACACACCAGCGCAACGCACTGGCCGCCTCATTCATGTCAGTTACAACGGGCGCCAGAAGATGTGGTATCCCCTCATATACAGAGAGCTCCAACATCTTGGGATCTATCATGATGATCCGTACATGTTCTGGTGTATATTTGTAGAGCAGACTGAGCACCATGGTATTTACGCTTACCGACTTGCCTGAGCCAGTTGTACCTGCAACCAACAGATGTGGCATTTTGGTCAGATCAGCAACCTGTGGCTGGCCACCGATATCCTTGCCAAGAGCCAGGGTAAGCGCCCCTTTGGAGTGCTCATACTGCTGTGAGGAGAGAATCTCGGAGAGGAACACCGTCTCTCTCACCTCATTGGGGATCTCTAGGCCGATAGTTGGCTTGCCAGGAATCACCTCAACCACCCGCACACTCTGCAGGCTGAGGGAGCGTGCCAGATCATTTGACAGCCTTGTAATCTTGCTTGCTTTCAATCCTGGAGCAGGCATCAGCTCAAATCTGGTAATCACTGGGCCTGGCTGAACTGCAACCACCTCAACCTCTACTCCAAAGTCCTTCAGCTTGAGCTCTACCTGACGGGAGAGAACCTCCAACATCTCGGTAGAGAAACCGGATTGCTGATGTTCTGCCTTGCTCAATAGCGAGAGCGGTGGTGGAGATGAGGAGCCTGATGTTACAAAGTTTGCCGGTAACTCTTCAAATAGTGTTCTCTGTGTCTCCTTGAGTGCCCGCTCACTCATCTCTATTGATCCAAGCTTGGGCTCAATTTTTGGTTTTTTCTTGCGTGATTTTTTGCGCTCTCTTTTAACCTCCTGGCCACGACTCTCTTTCGCAATTTTAGCCGCCTTCCAGTCATCTACCTTTCCTGGAATAGCGCGTAGCAACATAATGGCCTCGAGAACAAAACCTCCAACTCGATCCATAAGGGCAAACCATGAGAGGTGGGTAAAAATAGAGACGCCTGCAAGGAACATGGCCAGCAGAAATACCGTGCTGCCAAATGGGCCCATGATTGACTCAAACCCACCACCAACCAGATCTCCAACAACCCCACCGGTCTGTGCAGGAAAACTGGCATCAAAACGGTGAAAGTGCAGGTTTGATATGCCGGCCCCACCGAAAAGAGTCATTAAAAAACCACCTATTCTGATTGCCAACAGTTGCGGCTGGTAACGAAGAAGACGGGCGCGATCAACAAAAAGCAACCATCCCAGCCACCCCACAATTGGCGGGATTATCCATGCCATCACCCCAAGAATTGTAAAGAGAACATCAGAGAACCAGGCCCCTACAACTCCCCCTGCATTATTGTATTGAGAGACAGGTGCACTGTAGGTCCATGCTGGATCATTCATGCTGTATGTAAAAAGTGATACCAGTAGATAGAGGGTGATGGCAAGACTCAGAAACAGAGCTCCCTCACGCAACCCCCTGCTGACGTGTGTAGTGCTGGCTACAGAACCACCTCGCTTCCTTACTCTTCTTCTGGTTGTTGCCAACTGGACAATCCTTGCAAAACTGTAATGGTATTAAAGTGCATTATTTTAACGGATTTGAAAAGAAAACCTGTTATTTTCTTGACACATCATCATCTTGTTCTAGGCTAATAACAGGTCCCGCCCACATCCGTTGAGTGTAACAATCAGAGGCAGCCAGGCACACACTAACAGTATGATGGGCGTGGCTTTTCGTCTCTCGGTTTTGCTCTATTTGCTACGCAGAGTAGCATAGACTACTTCTCCTCCATCAACATTAATTCCATTCACAAGTGCATGGTTGGTTCTCCAGTCTGGCCTAGCCAATCTGGTAACCCAAGGCAGAATTACGGCAGAGAGTGCCTGCGATGATGTCCGTGGAACTGCACCTGGCATATTGGTTACTCCAAAGTGGATTACGTTACCCACCAGATGGGTTGGATTGTCATAGTTGGTTGGGCGGGTGGTTTCAATACATCCGCCCTGATCTACAGAGATATCGATAACCACACCCCCTGCCTCCATCTGCCGAATCATCTCTGCTGACACCAGCTTGGGAGTACGGTCTCCTTTGACCAAAACAGCCCCAATCAACAGATCTGCAGAAGCCACCATCTCTTCAATATTTTCAGGTGTGGAAAACATCCCGTTAACATTCGATCCCAACGCATTTACTCTACTGATGTTCTCTTCACTATGTTCAAGCACAGTAACCCTGGCACCTAGTGCAGAAGCCACCTGGATAGCAGCAGAGCCAGCCATTCCACCTCCAATAACAACCACATGCCCAGAATCAATCTCACCTACGCCCCCCAGAAGAACACCTTTCCCACCCTCCGGCTGATGAAGCAGACGGGCACCAATCTGTACTGCAATCTTTCCCGCAATCTTGCTCATTGGGGCAAGCAGGGGAAGCCTCCCATCAACCTCTACTGTCTCAAAGGCAATCGCAGTCAGACCTATCTCGCACAACGCATCCATCAGATCATGATCTGCCGCCAGGTGAAGAAAACAGAAGAGAATATGATCATCTCTCAGAAACGCCAACTCCCCTGGCTGGGGCTCTTTTACCTTAACAATCAGCCTGGATACCCCATACAGTGAAGGAGCATCTGGTGCAATCTCACCCCCCGACATTATGTAGAGATCATCCGGAAACCCGCAAAGCTCTCCTGCCCCCTTCTCGACAACCACCCTATTACCCTGTCCAACCAATAGAGAGACCGCATCTGGAGTCAAGGCAACTCTTCCCTCATAGGCTCTGGCCTCACGTGGAACCCCAATTATTGAGCCATTCATGTACAATCTCCTCCACGAAAAAACACTGAAATCATCAAACTGGAGTTTATCATGAGTGATGTCAAACACTGCCCCCTTCTTATTCTTGGATCAGGCCCCGCTGGTTATACCTCAGCTATTTACGCTGCCCGTGCCAACATGAAACCAACTTTGATAACAGGCATGCAGCAAGGTGGGCAACTGACTACCACTACAGAGGTTGATAACTGGCCAGGTGAACCCGAGGGTGTAGAGGGGCCAGAGCTTATGGACCGCATGCTGAAACAGGCAGAACGGTTTGAAACCGAGATCATCTTTGACATGATTCAGAGTGTTGACCTGAACGTGCGCCCATTTCAGCTCAAGGGTGATATGGGAGAGTACAGTTGTGATGCACTGATTATTTCAACGGGTGCATCTGCAATGTATCTTGGACTTGAGTCCGAGCAAAAATTTATGGGGCGTGGCGTATCCGGCTGTGCAACCTGTGACGGCTTCTTCTACAAGGGACAGAAAGTTGCCGTAGTAGGTGGTGGTAACTCTGCTGTGGAGGAGGCGATATATCTATCAAATATCGCAGAGCACGTTACGGTTATCCATCGTCGTGACAGCTTTAGCTCGGAGAAGATTCTCTCTGATCGCATTATCGAGATGTCAAAAAACGGAAATATAACCATCGAGTGGAACTCCCAACTTGATGAGGTTTTGGGTGATGACAGTGGTGTGACCGGCGTACGCATCCGTAGCACTCAGGATGACAGCACCAGGGATATCGACCTCAGCGGTGTCTTTATTGCAATTGGCCACAAACCAAACACCGGAATGTTTGAAAACCAGCTAGATATGGAGCACGGCTACATCAAGGTACGCAACAGTGAGCGCCATTACGCTACTGGAACCAATGTATTGGGAGTGTTTGCTGCAGGTGACTGTGCCGATCCCGTCTATCGTCAGGCAGTTACCTCTGCCGGCAGTGGTTGCATGGCTGCTCTTGATGCCGAGCACTACCTTGACAATATTGACAGCGTCGATACGGAATAGAAAACCATGGGGCCATTCCGGCTTGGTGACAACCCTGGATCCCCATTCCCACCAATCCATCTGGCGCAGCAAGAACCAAATGGCCTGCTGGCCATTGGTGGAGATCTAACACCTGAGAGACTTCTGACTGCGTACCGAAGCGGAATATTCCCCTGGTACAGTGAGGGCGAACCTATTCTATGGTGGTCCCCTGCCCCGCGTGCTGTTCTCTTCCCCAGTGAACTCCATATCTCTCGTAGCCTGAAGAGACGGATTCGCCAACAGCCTTTCCGTATCACTCTTGATCAGAATTTTGCCGCTGTCATCCATAACTGTGCCGCACCACGAAGCAGTGACAGCGGAACCTGGATTACCAGTGAGATGGCTGAGGCGTATATCCGTCTTCATGAGCTGGGGCATGCCCACTCTGTAGAGTGCTGGGATAGAGACAACACCCTTGTTGGGGGGCTCTATGGTGTTCTTGCAGGAAAACTATTCTGTGGTGAATCAATGTTCAGCAGGGCAAATGATGCCTCAAAAATAGCTCTGGTCTCTCTGCTAGAGGATTTTGCAGATGAAATCGAGATAGAGCTGATTGATATCCAGATGATGACCCCACACCTGCAGCAGATGGGGGCCCGTGAAATCCCTCGCACAGAGTACCAGGAACTTCTTGCAGAGCACTGTCTCCACACTGACTGATGATTAATGTATAATCCCACAGCTTAATCAAGGAACCTCTGAACATGGACACGCTTAATGGGATGGGGATTTGGTGGAATGGATCTAACCCGTCCCCCATAGGATAATTTGCGATGGAGAGCTGATTGGGTAACGAAGTGACTTAATCAGAGCTTCCTTAATGGAATATTGTAGAGAGACATGGCTAAAGAAGAACATATTGAGATGGAAGGCACAGTTGTTGAGAATCTTCCCAACACAACTTTCAAGGTAGAGCTGGAAAATGGACATGAGGTCATTGCCCACATCTCCGGCAAGATGCGCAAGCATTACATCCGTATCCTCAAGGGTGACAAGGTTACTGTTGCGCTGACTCCCTACGATCTATCCAAGGGTCGGATCACCTTCCGCGCACGCTAAACCGAAAGTTTATCTCTGGCAGATCTCTTGCCTTTGAGCGGCTTCTCTATCTTGTGATAGACAAAATTAAGCTTCCCGCTCTTAACCGATACCGCAACCTCTCCTCCACTCTTTAGTTCACCAAACAAAAGCTCTTCTGCCATCGGTTTGCGAACCTCTTCGCGGATCAGTCTGGCCATGGGACGGGCACCCATATCAGCGTCATAACCCTTCTCTGCCAGCCAGGTTTTGGCCTCATCATCAACCGTCAGCTGAACATGTTTCTGGTCCAGTTGGATCTCCAATTCGGCAATAAACTTGTCCACAATATTTGCGATGCTGGGCATATCAAGCACATGGAACTGAATCACAGAATCCAATCTATTCCTGAATTCCGGGGTAAATGTTCTCTTCACCTCGGCCAGGCCATCACTAGAGTGGTCCTGATTAGTGAAACCAATGGATGGACGGTTCATCTTTTCAGCCCCAACATTAGATGTCATAACCAGAACCACATTCCTGAAATCACTCTGACGTCCGTTGGAATCGGTCAATGAACCATGGTCCATAACCTGTAGCAACAGATTGAATACATCCGGATGTGCCTTCTCAATCTCATCCAGCAACAGAACTGCATACGGGTTTTTATTAACTGCATCGGTTAACAGCCCACCCTGATCGTACCCAACATAACCTGGGGGTGCTCCAATCAAGCGAGATACTGTATGGCGTTCCATATACTCGGACATATCAAACCGAATTAGCTCAACCCCCATCTGCATGCCAAGCTGGCGGGCAACCTCTGTCTTGCCAACGCCAGTAGGCCCCACAAAAAGAAAGGACCCCACTGGTCTCTCATCATTTCCCAGCCCCGAGCGGGCAAGCTTTATTGCAGACCCGAGAGTCTCAATTGCCTCATCTTGACCAAAGACAACCATCTTCAGATTGTGCTCAAGCTTTTTCAGCTGCTCTCTATCAGAGGTTGATACATTCCTGGATGGAACCCTGGCAATTTTCGCTACCACCTCTTCAACCTCCTTGACCCCTACTGTCTTGCGACGGCGTGATGGTGGCAGCAGTTGATTTCTTGCACCCGCCTCATCCATTACATCGATAGCCTTATCTGGAAGATGACGATCTCCGATATAACGATCTGCAAGCTCTGCCGCTGTAGTCAAAGCCTGACGGGTAAACTTGACTGCATGATGGTCCTCAAAACGACTTCTCAGCCCCTGCAGAATCTTGACGGTATCGGGAACAGACGGCTCATTAATATCAATCTTCTGAAAGCGACGAGCCAAGGCGTGATCCTTCTCAAAGATTCCTCTATACTCCTGGAAGGTGGTAGAACCAATACAACGCAGGTCGCCGGCCGCCAGTTTTGGCTTTATAAGGTTTGATGCATCCATGGTTCCACCAGAGGCAGAACCTGCACCAATAATGGTGTGAATCTCATCAATAAAAAGGATCGTGTCTGCAAGAGCATCAAGCTGCTTTAACAACCCCTTGAGACGCTTCTCAAAATCACCACGATATTTTGTCCCAGCCAACAGAGCACCAAGATCCAGGGAGTAGATAGTGCTCTCGGCAATTACCTCTGGAACCTCTTTATCAACTATACGTCGTGCCAGCCCCTCGGCGATTGCTGTTTTGCCGACACCAGCCTCTCCCACCAACAGTGGATTATTCTTGCGACGACGACAGAGAACCTGGATGGTTCTCTCCACCTCTTCTGCCCTGCCAATCAGTGGGTCAATTTTTCCTTTCTCAGCAAGGGCATTAAGATTAACCGCATAACGGGTTAGCGGGCTATCATCCTCATCCTGCTCAACATCTTCGTCATGCTCCAGCTGTTCCTGCTGCTCTCGATCCACTGTACGCTCAGTCTCATGAGAGACGTAGTGAACCACATCCAGGCGGGAGATCTCCTGCTGGGTAAGAAAGAAGACTGCATGCGACTCCTTCTCTCCAAATAGTGCGACCAGAATATTATCTGCACTCACCTCGCTCTTGCCGGATGACTGAACCTGAAATATGGAGCGCTGAAGAACCCTCTGAAAGCCCAAGGTGGGCTGTGGATCAATCTCATTATCCTCTGGCAAAAGTGGCGTATTTTGCAGAATAAAGTTTTCCAGCTGTTCACGCAGAATATCCAGATTTGCGCCACAGCCTCGTAACAGATCGGCAGAGAGAGGGTTATCAAGCAGCACCAGCAACAGATGCTCCAGGGTAATGAACTCATGCCGTTGTTCACGGGCCTGTTTTACCGCAAGACCTAATGAAAATTCCAGTTCCTTACTGAGCATATCGACTGATCTCCAGCTGGTTAAGAAATCCCTGATTAAGTCACTTCGTGACCCAATCAGCTATCCCTCACAAGTTATCCCATAGGGGACGGATTAGATCCCTTCCACCAAACCCCCCATCCCATTAAGCTTTTTCAGAGGTTCCTTAACTATCAAGCTTGCTCCATAGAGCAGAGTAACGGATGCTGATTCTCTCTTGCATAATCGTTGACCTGAGCCACCTTACTCTCCGCAACCTCTCGACTAAAAGTACCACATATACCCTTGCCACGGGTATGAACATGCAACATAACCTGTGTTGCCTGCTCACTGTCCATCCGAAAAAACTGCTTCAACACATCAACCACAAAATCCATCGGCGTATAATCATCATTCAACAGGACAACCTGATATTTGGATGGCTCCTGTAGCTTGGGACGCTCCTCCTGCAGATCCAGATCGGTGTGGTGTATAGGATCAATAGGTTGTTCAGTCTTCATATTTCTGTCCGGGGATTTGGGTATATACTACCGGATGATGATTGTCATCTTCAACAAACCATATAATGTATTGACACAATTTAGTGACCAGGATGGGCGCAAAACCCTGGCTGACTATATTCCAATCAAAAAAATATACCCCGCTGGACGTCTGGATCGTGACAGTGAGGGGCTGTTAATACTGACTGATGATGGAAAACTCCAGGCCAGAATAAGTCATCCCAGACACAAAATGGAGAAGAGTTATTGGGTTCAGGTGGAGGGAATCCCTGATGAAGCGGCTATAGAGAAACTTGTTAATGGGGTAGAGATAAAAGGGGGAAAGACAGCCCCTGCTTCTGCACAGATAATTGAGTCCCCAGAGATATGGAAGCGTACTCCGCCAATCCGTGAGCGTAAAAATATTCCTGACAGCTGGATCGAATTAAAAATTAGAGAGGGGAAAAATCGTCAGGTGCGAAGGATGACTGCCGCAGTAGGTCACCCTACCCTGCGGCTAATTCGTGTCGCTATCGGCCCATGGGCTCTAGGCAACCTCAAGTCAGGCGAGTGGCGCAAGGTGGAACAGCCATGAGCTCTTACACAAAAATTATGGTTGGCCTCTCTGGAGGAGTCGACTCGGCTGTCGCTGCAAAACTTCTACTGGAGCAAGGGTTCGAGGTTGAGGGGCTCTTTATGAAAAACTGGGAGGAGGATGATGACTCCGACTACTGCAGTGCAGAGGAAGATCTGGCAGATGCAGAGAGTGTTGCCAAACAAATGGGTATTCCACTCCACACCATCAACTTTTCACACGAGTATTGGGAACGGGTTTTCAGCCATTTTCTTGAAGAGTATCGGGCTGGACGAACCCCGAATCCGGACATTCTCTGCAACAGAGAGATAAAGTTTCGCGCCTTTCTCGACCATGCCCTCAAGCTTGGTGCAGATGCCATCGCTACTGGACACTACGCACGAATTGAAAAGTTGGGAGATAACTATCGACTACTAAAGGGGGTAGACCAAAACAAGGATCAATCCTACTTTCTCCACCTACTGAACCAACAACAGCTTTCACACGCCATGTTTCCACTGGGCAAGCTCAACAAGGATGAGGTAAGAAAAATTGCTGACTCTGCCGGGTTTGTAAATGCCAAAAAGAGAGACAGCACCGGCATATGTTTTATTGGAGAGAGGAACTTTCGCGACTTCCTCAGTCAGTACATACCTGCTCAGCCGGGAGATATCAGAACCCCGGATGGTGATCTGATTGGCAGACATCAGGGGTTGATGTATCACACCCTGGGGCAACGCAAGGGGATAGGAATTGGTGGATTGGCAAACTACAGTGAGGAGCCATGGTATGCGGTTGCCAAGGATCTTGATAACAATATATTAATTGCAGCTCAGGAGAGAGAACACCCACTACTGATGAGTCAGACAGTCAAGACAGAACCGATACACTGGATTGATCAGCCCCCCTCCAACCTCCCCTTCAACTGTATGGCACAGAGTCGCTATCGACAGAGTGATCAGCCATGTACCATCACTGAATCCGGCAACAGTGGTGCAGTAATTCACTTTGATGACAAACAGCGGGCAGTAACACCCGGGCAGTCGATGGTTTTCTACCAAGATGACCACTGCCTTGGTGGTGCTGTTATAATATCCTCCAAATGAAAAAGATCGTCTCTCTTATTCTCGGTTATCTGCTGGTTGGCAACACGGCATTTTCTGTTGAGCCTCCAACCCAGGAGATGATGGTTCAGCACTCTGTTATCAAGATGCGCCTTGCTCCATCTGTCTCCATTGAGGATGCGACAGAGGCCATGCTATCCAAGGCAACAGAGTTAAACCTTGCTCTTGTGGGAAGACAACAGATGTCTGCAGCACTAAGTAAAAGAGGTATCGACTCTCCACACATTGAGATATTCCAGTTCTGTAATCCGGAGGATGCAGCAAAAATGGTGCGCCACGATATTATCTATGCGTCATACATGCCCTGCAGAATTGCCTTGGTTGAGGACAACCATGGCGCCCCCTGGCTCACCACCCTGAACCTTAATATGATGATTGAGAAAGGTGACTTACCTGACGAGATATACCGGATTGCAGTCACCACCAACACCAAGATGATGACCATCATGACCGCCGGAGCCAACGGGGATTTCTAGCCAGTATTGCTCTGACTACAGCTCATTCTTGGCCAACTTCTCTCGCCTCAGAGCCCTGTTGACCCGTAAACTTTTTGCCCACTCACTGGAAAAATCCTTCTGCATTCGATAGTTGATTGATGCTGTAATCAACATAGCCATTACTGCTCCAAGACTAGCCAACCCCATATCCTTGTGGGCATCCCATATATCGCCCTGGATTCCAAGAAACGCCATCCCCAACTCTCCGCCAAAAATCTCGGCCGCACCCCACTCGATCAGCTCGAACAACATGGAGCTAGACATGGTTAGATCCAGAGGAAGAAAGTACCCCCAGAACCCTCGCACATTTGCCACGTAGAGAAAAATCTCTCTAATCGGATAGGCAATCAATAGTCCAAAAGAGAAGTGAACAATGCGATCAAAGTGATTACGCTCCCACCCCATAACATCGTTAAGGGTTGAACCTGTAACCCACTCTACCCACTGATCGTAAGGAACCTCGGCATACGTATAGTGCGATCCAATCTCGTGAAGCCCGAGAAACAGGAAAATCATGGAATATGACGTATTGGAGAACGGCAAAGATCTGCGCCCATACAGCAACAGTGGGACGGCAATAATCACCAATACATTTTCCAGCAACCAATCCTCCGGATGGACCGGGTCGATGGCCAGTATGATCCACTCAATGGAGAACAGACCAAACAGAAGATAAAACGTCTTATTTTCTCTGGAAAAATTCACTCATCAAGTTTAATCCAAACCCACCCATCCTTCACCTGCAACGGATAAACTCTTACTGACTCCTCGGCAGGTGGCTCCATTGCCTCACCTGTAGAGAGATCAAAACGGCTGCCATGCAGAGAGCAGCGCACCATCTCACCCTCTAGACACCCCAGATCCAGTGCAATCACATCATGGGGGCAACGGTTGGAGATAGCATGAAAACCACTCTCCGTATGGGCAACCAGGATGTCATGGCCGTCAACCTGATACGAGCGCATCTTGCCCACAGCCAAATCATCAACCTGAAACAGCATCTTCATCTAAAGTCGCCCTGCAGCCCTGCCACTGGACAATACATCACGAACCTCTTCTGCTCCCCTCTCCAATGACTCACATCTGCCAAGATGTTGGAGAACCAGAGTGGCACTTAGCATAAGGGCATCCATACTTATCCCCTCCTCACCCTGCAGAGTCGCAATCCCGGATTCGGCAGCCCTTTTGGATATCTCCAGATTACCTTCCACACCAACTGGAATGGCGGGTGCCCTAAGATCATGCTGAATATCAAGCTCTTCCGGATTCACCTCTACAGCCACCTCCTCCTGATCACCGACAAACTGATAAGTGGTTGATGACTGCCTCAGAGATGAGGTGACACCACCCTCTACTCCACGCACCAAAAGTGCGGAGTCAAACCCTGCATGGCGCACCAACATTGCATAGATACGTGCATATGGCTTGTGTACATAACCGGTCATCAGATGGCTCTTCTCTCTCCCCTTGATCGGGTGAGTCAGAGTCTCTGCGGTTGTAATTACCGTACGCTTAATAAGCTGATTGCGTAACGGCACGAGTTTATGTAACAGTGGTGAGGATTGGCTCTGATCAAGATATGCCCACCCTTTTGCTGGATCACTCAACTGTGCGGCTGCCTCCTCCACCGAGAGATCCACATTTACACCAGCCTCACGCAATATCTGACGATGGGTAAATCCAAACTTTGGGGTAACCGTCTCCAGCCCCTGAGAGAAAGCCGGAACACCCAACTCAGCCAGCAGTGGTGCCAAAAATGGGGCAATCGGAAGAGTTCTGTTATAACCATTAAATGGGTCGGCAATATCAACCACCTCATCAACATCTGCCACCACCCTATTGGTAAGATCCTGTATACCACTAAGAATTCCGCGATTCTCATCATCGGTCTCGCGCTTCATCCGCAGAGCAATAAGAAAGACTGTTGCCTGTACAGGATCAACCACACCCTCCAGAATTGCACGCATTCCAATTCGTGCCTCCTCCTGTTCGATATCCTTGCTGAGAGTTGGTCCGGTAGCAATACGCTGGATAACAGACCTCATAACCTCTTGTGCTTCAGTTGCGGAAAATAGTTGTTGTTCACTCATTACTGGATTTTCTCTCTATATTATTTTTGATTTTCATCATTTTATATGTATCATTGCCTAATCATCAACTACTAATATTGCAAGGAGCATATAAATGAACGTAGACCAACACCTTAAAGTTGCACAGTGGCATCTAGAGCAGGCAAGACTACACTCGGCCAATGGGGATCACAAATGTGGATGCCCAGCCAATGACCACGACCAGAAGGCAATTGATGCTGTTGAGCAGGGTATTATCGAGGAAGAGAAGGCCTGTAACGTTTAATTCAAAAACTTCAATATTTTCGGGGCTGATCCATACAAGTGGATCAGCCCTTTTTATATGCAGATGCTAAACTCCACATCTATATGATGTTAATGGAATCACTATATATCTCAGCCTTTGTAATGGGGTTGCTGGGTGGAACCCACTGTGCAGGTATGTGTGGCGGCATCGTCTCGGGACTAACAGTTGGGATCTCAAAAAATAGCCGTAATAGCGACTCCTCACTCTCTCTATACTTGCTCGCCTACAATAGTGGACGCATCCTGAGTTACGTAGTTGCCGGAATATTAATCTCGTCAATTGGAAATATTGCAGACAGCATTGGCAGCGGAATGGAGGTGCGCAGGATCCTCACCCTGATTGCAGCATCAGTCATGGTGCTGCTAGGACTCTACCTGACTGGATGGTGGACTGCAGCCATCATCAAAATTGAGAAGGCAGGATCACTTCTGTGGCGGGCCATAGAGCCATTCGCTAAAAAATTTATCCCGATACGCTCAACAACACATGCCCTGGTTGCCGGGATGCTCTGGGGATGGCTGCCATGCGGCCTGGTCTACACTGCACTTTTGTGGGCTATATCGGCAGAGACCGCGATCCAGGGGGGCATGATCATGGCAAGTTTTGGTATTGGCACTCTACCAACCCTGTTTGGTATTGGATATTTCTCAAACAGGGTAATTATTCACCTGCAAAAACAGTGGGTACGCACCTTAGCAGGTATAATGGTGGCCTCACTCGGTCTTGCACAACTGCAAACACTCTATTTTTCATGAAATTCAAAATTGACCAGGCTGAACTAAAGGCCAGCAAGATCCCGCACGAGATCTTCCTAACCAACCTGATTGTAAACCATATCCTCTTTTTTATAGCCGCCCTGGGGGTGGCCAAGTCGATACCTCAACTTGTTGCGTTAACCCCAATCATCTCCATTGCCACACTGAGCTATATTCTGCTTCACGGCAAACGGATACAGAAACATGCTGCATGGTTTGTTCGCTGTCACTGGCAGATTGCAATAAACCGAAGCAGAATTATATTGTTCATGCTCAGCGCACTAACTGCACTGTTGAGTGTCATCTATGCAATCCATCTCTATGGTGATGTACCTTTTGCACAGGTCTTTCCATTTGCCGCAATTGTGACACTGCCTGTGATGATTACTATTTTGGCACTTATTCTAATGGAATCAGAGGCTCTCCACTTTGCAAACTCGGGTCAGCTCTCAAAAGGGATGGTTAATAAATTTCCTCCACCAGATTCAATTATAGAGATTGAGGATTAATATGAGATATTTTGCCCGGTTTACCACACTATCGCTCATAGCCATTGCGGCCGTTGCCATTCTTCTGCTACCCGATGAAGATAACAGCACAAGCGGAACAGCTCCATGGGAGATCATCATTACCCCATCGGGAAATAGTCGTCTGCTTGGCATAACTATTGGCGAAAGCTTGCTCAAGGAGGCGCAAACAGTATGGCAAGAGGAGCCTGAGATAACCCTGTTTCTTCCTGAAAATGGAGAACCCAAGGTTGAGGCATACTTTCAACGTATCGCAAGCGGCGGGGTACGTGCCAGTATAGTTACTGAAATCAAGGTAGATAAACCAGATCTAGACTATCTCATAAACCAGGGGGCCAGAATTTCAACCCAGGGAGATGGAAGTCACAAGATAACCCTGGATGGTGACGGCATAAGCCTGGTGGAGAATAGTATAGTTTCCAGCATTACCTATATGCCAAAAACAGATCTGACACCACAAATAATTCAACAACGCTTTGGAGAGGCCGGCATGAAGTTTTCAATTGAGGATGGGTTGGAGCACTGGATATACCCACAATATGGACTTGATATCATCCTCTCCACAGAAGGAAGAGAGGTCCTGCAATACGTATCCCCCAAGGATATTGATCGACTCACTACCCCTCTGATAGAGGCTCAGGGCAACTAACCACTAACGCTTGTTATTCGCCTACTTATTGCCCTCATCTGGTCCACAACCACAAGTGCTATTTCGCAATGAACGGTAGAAGCAGTTCATTGCAACTGACGCAGCCAACACCAGCCATACCAGGGCAATCATAAAGGCGTATGCCTTCATTCTAAATATTCCAGGGTCTACATTAAGCTGCAACATCTCTACCATCTCTGCCGGGTCAAAGAAGGTAAACAGTAGAAAAGTAATTGCTATCGACACAAGGCCACTGGTCCAGGCTACCCCAAGTGCACATTTTTTTAATGCCATCACATATCTCCTAATTATTTGAAACTATCCAGCAACAAGATGAAAGACCACGCGCAAATAGTGGTCCAGTAACAAAAACCCAAACAGCAGACTCAGATATATAATCGAGTAGGCAAAGGTTCTAATTGCAGCCTGATCAGGCTCATCGGCACGATAGAGACGCAATGAAAACCATAAAAAACCGACACCGAGT
The DNA here is from genome assembly GCF_982804495.1 of Candidatus Thiopontia autotrophica. Taxonomy (NCBI): domain Bacteria; kingdom Pseudomonadati; phylum Pseudomonadota; class Gammaproteobacteria; genus Candidatus Thiopontia; species Candidatus Thiopontia autotrophica. Next base: position 19,700 of record NZ_CEYDPX010000019.1, read on the forward strand.
GCCACTGCACCTGACAAATAAATCAACCCACTCATTTTAATAACGAAAGGAAGCAGAGTTACCGAAATCAACATAACGGTATACATAAGTATCTGTTGCTTGGTAAAGGTCACTCCATGGGTAACCGGCAACATTGGAATATTTGCCTCTGCATATTCTGCCCGACGCTTTATCGCAAGCGCCCAGAAATGCGGCGGTGTCCAGACAAAGATTACCAGGAACAGCAGTAGCGCCTCGGTATGGATCTCACCAGTTACTGCAGTCCACCCCAACACAGGAGGTGTTGCCCCAGCTGCTCCTCCCCAGACAATATTCTGCGGCCCCATACGCTTCAGGTACATGGTGTATATCACTGCGTAACCAATCAATGAAATCAGGGTCAAAACAGCAGTCAGCATATTCACAAAGATCAGCAACATACCCATTGATACAGCTGCCAGACTCAGAGCAAATATTAGTGCAGATCTGCGGTCCACCTCCCCTTGGGGCAGTGGACGATTCTCGGTACGTGCCATAACTCCATCAATATGCTCGTCTATGATCTGATTAATGGCTGCACCGGACGCCGATGCAAGACCAATTCCCAATGTCCCGAAAATAAGTGCATTCCATGGCGGCATCCCTGTTGAGGTTGCCAACAACATCCCCACAACCGCAGTAAAGAGGATCAGATAGACTACCTTTGGTTTGGTCAGCGCATAATACTGCCGCCACCGTGGAGCCTTAATCTCACCAGGTTCAATTGCCAGAGTACTCAATGTCCGCCACCCCACTTGTTGACCTTTAATAGAAGTTCCATATCACTTAATACCTCTGATGCAGGCTGCTCAGGCAGATAGTGCATCATCAAATTTCCCATTGGATCTACCAGATAGAGATGACCTACTGATGCCTCGCCAGCAGGGACAAACTGATCCCTCAACGGAGCCACGGCTGATGCATCTCCAACAACTACCGAGGTACCATCAAACTCGCTCATAAACTCAGCGAAGGTAATATCCGCAGAGCTCTCCATGGCTGGAGAGAGTGTCGAAAAGACAACTGCGCGCCTCACATCACCATGGTGTTCAGCCATCGCCTTGCGAATTTGACGCATATCATAGATACGCTTGCGACATGAATCTTCGCAGAATTCACCTGCTGAATAGACAAGAGTCCAGTAGCCATCAAGATTCTCCCTGGAGAAAGTTGCTCCATCCAGAGTAGAGAATAGCTGGTCTGGTATTGGATGAACTGGCTGCACAAGCTCACCAAAGTTTGAGCGCTCTCCAGGCAGAAAACCCGGATTAAAGTAGAGGAACCAAGCCCCAATCACCGGCAACCCAAACACAGCCATCAACAGCAACAGCTGGCTTGCACCACTCCTTTTATTCTTGTTCTGACTATTATCTTTACTCATATCTATCAGTTTTCCACAGAATCTTCCTTTCTCTGTTTGACTACAACAGCCACCCATCCTCCAACCAATAACAGCGCAAAAGCAAACCACTGCAGGGCGTATCCATAATGCATTACAGGGTCACTATCCTTCTGTTCCAGCTGCCCCCACTCCCTGATTAGCCCATCTTCACTATCCAGGCCGCTCTGCTGTCTGACCACAAATGGCAGCATCTCTACTCCAACAGACTCACCAATCTTCTCCAGGTCTATATAGAGACGTAACTCAGCATCCGCATCCTCACCCAATCTGAATCCATGGGATTTGGGAACTCTAACCACTCCATTCAGGTGTTGCAGGCCAGATGGAACCTCAATATGTGGCAATATCTTTCTGTTATTACCCTGAGCTATCCACCCCCTGTTAACCAGTACCGCTCTACTGCTTCCCTCAATTCTCATTGGCACCATTACGTAATAACCGGCAACCCGTTTATGTTTTCGGTTATCCAGTAAAAATTGAGAATCTTCCAAAAACTCCCCCTGTAGCCCTACCTGTCGATAACGCACCTGCTCAGCATCAACCTCACTACCGGTCAGCTTAAAAAGAGCATCATCGCCACGATCCTCTCTCTCAATTACAGCCTGCTCCTTCTGCCCAGCTCGCTCCAGTTGCCAGAATCCCAACCAAAGAAACAGGGCCACCATTGAAAACAGTAGCCCTGATGCGAACCAGGATGATCGACTCACAACTGGTTCAATCTACTTCTATTTAGCTGGAGCCACAATAGATGGAGTCAATGTGTTTGGATCAATCACATTAAATACTGCACCAATAATCAACATTGCGAAGAGAATAAGTGAAAGGATAATGCGGAATGTAAGACTTTTGACTACACGATTACCTTTGCCATCATCCTTTGCCAGGAAAAACATGCCACTCGCCAGGGAGAGGACAATCAACCCCAACATCAACAACACAGGAAATTTCATAAAACCCATTATTACTCTCCTTTACATCCAGTAGACCAAAACAAACAACCCCAACCAGACCACATCTACAAAATGCCAATACCAGGCAGCAGCCTCAAAAGCGAAGTGGTTCTCTTCAGTAAAGTGCCCCTTCATGCTTCGACCCAGAACAGCCGCCAGCATCAGAGCCCCAACAATCACATGGAAACCATGAAATCCTGTCAGAATATAGAAGGTTGAACCATAAACACCAGACTCAAGAGTCAGATTGAGCTGACCATAGGCATGGCCATACTCCTGTGCCTGCATGGCAACAAAGATGACACCCAGGGCAACAGTCAGAATCAGACCACGAACAAGCTGTCTGTTATTGTTATTCTTCAGCCCCCAGTGTGCCCAGGTCAGCGTTAACCCAGAGGTGAGCAGGATTGCAGTATTGATTGCAGGCACGCCCCAGGTATCCACCAGTGCGAAATTGCCACCCAGATTGCCCGGTCCGGCAGTTGGCCATTGTGAAACAAACTGACTGGTGATGAACTCGTGAGTAGGTGCAAGATATCCTGTACCACCCAACCACTCTACTGCGATATTTCTAATGTAGTACAAGGACCCAAAGAATGAACCAAAGAAGAATACCTCTGATGCAATAAACCAGAACATCCCCTGACGGAATGAGTTATCAACCTGATTATTGTATTTACCAGTAAGGTTCTCCCCTACCACATCACCAAACCAGCCAAAAAACATATAGGCAAGCAGAGCGAAACCGACAATAATCAGCAAGGTTCCAGCACCCACTCCGTTCACAGCCAGGGCAAACCCCATAAGGATGGTTAGAATAGAGAGCATTGCCACAATCGGCCAATGACTAGGCTCTGGTATAAAATATTGATCTTTTGAAGCAGACATCATTTTTTCCTCAATTAAAATTTTGCTGTTATAAGTTATTAGTTAATCTTCAGGCACCTGCACTATCGTATTTAGCTGCAGACTCCTTGTTTGTGTTCAGGAACGTATAAGAGAGATTAAGTACAGAGATATCACCGGGGAGGTCATTGGAGACATAGAACCGTAACGGCATCTCTTTGCTCTCGCCACCCATAAGCGGCTGATTATCAAAACAGAAGCACTCTATCTTGTGAAAATAGCCATTGGCAAACCATGGAGTCACACTCGGAATGGCCTGGCCAACAAGCTTCTCGTCAGAGAGATTCTTTACCAAAAAACTGACCTCAGAAATCTCCCCGGGGTTCACCTTGATCTCTCTGATCATGGGCTTGAATTTCCACGGCAGACCATCATTCACTGTGGTATCAAACTGAACTGTTACCTGACGACTCTGATCCACAATGGCACTACTCTCCGAGAAGATCTCACCACTATTCTTCAGTCCGGTAACCTGGCAGTAGAGGTTGTACAACGGTATCAGCGCAAAACCGAAACCAAACATCCCTACCACCAGACCGACCAGTAAAAAGCTGGTCTTGCGGTGTTTCTGTCTCTGCTGACTTTTTTCGCTCACTGCACTCATTGCTTCAATGGATCTATGGTAGTGCTGTGGCAGCCAACTGCTCCCAGAAGCGAACTGAAGAGAGCGCCACCAGTAGTGCCAGCCCAATCAGTATCGCCGCCAGACGTCCATTCCCTTTTCTGTTTTCATCAACCATTTCCATACTCTCCATATCAGGCTCCAGCATACTTGGCATTTTCATCCAGCTTTGGTGCCTCACTCCATGAGTGGTAAGGTGGTGGAGAAGGGAGATCCCACTCCAGACCATTATTCTTGGCACCTTCCCAAACCTGCGCAGTTGCCTTCTCCTTGTTCTTGCCACGAACAGTATCAATGATGATGTAGAGCAGGATCAGGTGACTCAATCCAAAGATAAAGGCACCAACACTGGAGATCACATTAAACTCGGTAAACTGAACACTATAGTCAACAATGCGACGCGGCATTCCTGCCAACCCCAGGAAGTGCTGAACAAAGAATGTCATATTGAAGCCAATAATATTGGTCCAGAAGAAGAGCTTGCCCAGTCTCTCGTTATACATATTTCCGGTCCACTTTGGTAACCAGTAGAAGACTCCGGCAAACAGCGCCAAGACCGCTCCCGGCAACAACACATAGTGAAAATGCGCCACCACAAACATCGAGTCATGGTACTGCATATCAGCTGGAATAACGGCCAGCATTACCCCGGTAAGACCGCCAAAGACAAACATGATTACGATTGCAATCGCAAACAGCATTGGGGTCTCAAAAGTTAGGGAACCTCTCCACATGGTTGCAATAAAGTTGAATTTCATCAACCCCACTGGAATCGAGATCAGAATGGTTCCAATCATAAAGTAGTTCACCGCAGCGTAAGACATTCCAACCGTATACTGATGGTGAGCCCAGACTACCATTCCCAGAGTACCAAGAAAGATCATCGCCCCAACCAGTGACATGTAACCAAATAGTGGTTTACGTGAGAAGGTTGGGATCACCATGGAGAGAACACCGATGGATGGCAACAGCAGTACGTAGACCTCGGGGTGTCCAAAGAACCAGAACAGGTGCTGGAACAGTACCGGATCACCACCACCGGCCGCATCAAAGAAGCTGGTTCCAAAGTGACGGTCAAACAGTAGCATGGTTACGCCACCAGCCAGTACTGGAAGAATCAGAATCAGCAGGAATGCTGTTACCAACCAGGTCCATACAAACATAGGCATCTGACTCAACTTCATGCCAGGTGCACGCATATTCAGAATGGTAACGATAATATTGATCGATGCCAAAATGGATGAGATACCCAGCAGATGTACCGTAAAGATCAGGAAGTCCATGGACATGCCAACCTTGATCGACAGTGGAGGATAGAGCGTCCACCCTGTATTGATCTGTGAGCCACCACCCGGAAAGAATGGGACCACAAACGAGAGAATCAACATGATCGCAGCTGCTGGAAGGATCCAGAAACTGAGATTATTCATTCGTGGCAACGCCATATCTGGAGCCCCGATCATCATTGGGATCATCCAGTTTGCAAGCCCTGCGGCTGCCGGCATTACTGCACCAAAAACCATCACCAGTGCATGGTTGGTTACAATATTATTATAAAGATCAGGCTCCAACAGCTGAATCCCCGGGAACATCAACTCAGCACGGATTGCCATTGCACTGATTCCGCCCAGAAAGAGCATCACCAGAGCAAAGATCAGGTACATCGTACCGATATCCTTGTGGTTGGTGCTGTAAAGCCAACGTCTCCAACCCTTGATTGGACCATGATCATGGTCATCATGATGCCCGTCATTAGCAATAGCATCGTGTGTCATATCTATAGAACTCATTTTCTTATATCTCCAATCAGCGTGCTGCACTTACAGCAGAAGGTTGAACTACATCACCAGTCGCATTGCCCCAGGCGTTACGCTCATAGGTCACAATTGCTGCAATTTCCAAATCAGACAACATCTTCCACGGAGGCATGGTGTCCTTACCATTCAGAACCATCTTCAGATGATCATTGACTGGCCCGATAGCAATCTTGCTGCCACGCAGTGGTGGAAACGCAGGTGGCAGACCAGAACCATCAGGACGGTGACAAGCTGAACATTTGGTGTTGTAAGCTGCCTCACCCTTGCTGTAGAGCTCTTCCATAGTCCACTCTTTTGCAGAGTTGGCCTCGATCAGGGATTTGAGCAGAGATCTCTTCTCCTTCTCAACCCAGGCATCAAACTCTTCTGGGGTAACTGCATTTATTACAATAGGCATCTTGGAGTGCCAGGTTCCACAAAGCTCTGCACACTGACCACGGTAGGTGCCAGTCTTGTCTGCGTCAATCTTGGCCCAAGTCTCCATGATGTAACCTGGAATAGAGTCGCGCTTGAAACCAAGCTCTGGAACCCACCAGGCGTGCAGAACATCAGCCGAAGTGTTGAGATAACGGATAGTGCGTCCAACAGGCAGCACTATAGGATTATCTACATCACGCAGATAGTGTTCTCCAGCTGTCTCCTCATCAGTAGGACGACTCTCTACAGTAATTGGGTAGAACTCACCGTTATACTCCACACCGTGCTCTGGGAACTCATACTCCCACCACCACTGATGACCAATTACCTTTACATTCATATCAAAACAGCGCTCAGGGTCAGCTCCCTCATCACTACAGAATTGCTTGGGAGCATTCCAGAAGCGTTCCAGGGTAGATTGTGCTGCACCGGCAATCGTCAGATCCACCATCAACACCATGGCAGGAACCAGAACCCAGGACCACTGCCCAAACCAGCTCTTGTGAAAGTTCTGATCAGCCTCGTACCCCTTGCTTTTTCTAAACTTGAAGAGAACATAAACCATGACAACTATAACGATAGCCAACAACCAGGTGGCAATCTCCATGGTAAGCATGTGCACACCGTAGATATCCCGACCTACCCTTGTAACCGGGTCAGGAAAATTCAAGCCATACTCCGCCATTGCACTCATTGAACTAACCCACAGACCAGCAACTGATGCAATAAAGCCGCTCCTCTTCCCTATTTTGTTCATCTCTTTTCCTTTGTTAGACAACTCTGTAATCCGCAACAAAAATGCGCTATATCAGTCTTTTCTTATACTAAAGTGATCTATGTCAATTTTTAGTCGAGAGCGAGTATGAGGGAAAAGAGATAACCTTACAATCCCTATTGCTATCAAATTAAATAAGGGGAGCGATAAATCTGACTTATTTACTCAAGAACGGAGCCATACGATTGACTTCAGATAACAACAAATGGGGCTCTTAATCTTGGGGCTGGGGGCTCAGCAGGAGGGTTCAGGCTTTTTTATCTAATTCGCTGGCTCTGAGTGAACAACTCGTACCCGCAACCCGCCATCCCTGAATGGTTCACTCGCCTTTTCACTATTCAACTTTCCTGTAATTGGAAGCGACAGCAGACGATACCCGACTCGTCTCTTGCCATTATCACGATACCTCTGTTCCACAATCTCAACCTCAACCTCAACCTCTTTCCACTTTTGTTGAAGCAGAGTTTGCATTGCAAGTGCATCTGTGTGACTTGAATATGAGCCAAACAGAATCCTGTACTCTCCAGCAGGATCGTCCTCACTAAATTTTGGCTTAATCAGGATCACCAATACAATCAATCCTGCAACAAGCGCAATCTGAATAACTTTCTGCATGACAGAAAGATTAACAGATCAACTAAGGAACCTCTGAAAAAGCTTAACGGGATGGGGGTTTGGGGGAAGGGCTCTACAGGTGTTGTTGTAACATGCTGAACCATAACCCCTTCCCCCATAGAATAACTTGTAAGGGAGATCTGATTGGGTCACGAAGTGACTTAATCAGAGCTTCCCTAAGGAACCTCTGAGAAAGCTTAATGGGACGGGGATTTGGGGGGGAAGTGCTATATAGGATAACTTGTGAGGGAGAAACTCCTCTTTTTTATAAATTGATATTTGACATTTTTTTGTCACTACGGTATATTCTTGACTAGTTTAGTTGGTTATTAACGCTAACCATATAGTTATCAAAGTGTTACATGGAGTATAGCGATGAGAAGAAGTGAAAAAAAGAAGAGTGGCCCACGTAGAACCATCCAGGTTTGGGGGGTTGAGTTATATGACGGAACCAAGGTTAATGCAGGTGATGAGCTTTCTGATGGTAGACATATCGTCTCTGTGTACAACCTTGGAGGCAAAGATGGGGAGGGCTACAAAATGGTATTTGCCGACAATTCAGAAGAATTTGTCTATACAGACCAGGTCGCTGTCGGTAATCCAAGATTCAATTAAAAAAGTTAACCACCAAAGGAGAGCGGACAGATGTCAGAAGAGATGACTAAACTTAATAAAAACAGTCCTGAGCTGGATATTCCCACTCCCAACCTGGATGAGCTGGAAAAAGGGCCATGGCCCAGTTATGTATCAGGTCTCAAACGTCTTGCAGCCAGCGGGGCTGAACAAGCCAAGATGATGCGTGGCGTACTTGGCACTCTGGAACACTCCTTTGTCAACCGTCGTGGCTACTGGAAAGGTGGAACGGTTGGCGTAATTGGTTATGGTGGCGGTGTCATCCCCCGCTTCTCTGAATTAAAAGATGATAGTGGCAACACCATGTTCCCGGATGCACTGGAGTTCCATACTGTACGAATTCAGCCCCCATGGGGCAACCACTACAGCGCCAACCTTCTACGCAAAATGTGTGATGTTTGGGAGGAGACTGGAACTGGCCTGATAGCTCTACACGGTCAATCAGGAGACATTATGTTTCAGGGTACCGACACAGATGGTGTTCAGTCCGCATTCAACAAACTAAACGACACAGAGACCTTCAAGGATCTGAGTGTTGATGGGTTCTGTTTTGATATGGGTGGCGCAGGCCCCGCAGTACGTACATCTGTATCCTGCGTAGGTGCGGCCCGTTGTGAGCAGTCCTGTTTTGACGAGGGTGACCTCCTGCAGGCCA
>NZ_CEYDPX010000020.1:0-27518 GCF_982804495.1 Candidatus Thiopontia autotrophica
AAGAGGTTGATGTTCTCGTTGAGGGCTTTCATCATCAGGGTTGCTGCACCAGCAACAGTCGCGATGATTAGCAGAATCAGAAGGAGTCTTTTTTTTCTTTTAGGTGTCATGGGAAGGTTATTGTCTTTAGGTTAATTAATTATTCTCTTGCCTGATCCGTCTGGCAATGCTCAGTTTAGCCTCACGAGTTGTCCTTAGTGCTCCAAGCAGGTTAAGCAGAAAGACCACAAAGGCAATTGAATATCCTGCTATTACGTAACTGGAGTGGTCACGGATATTAAGTGCAGCGATTGAGTTTGCGTTGACGCTTGCTGCCCCGGAATCGGATTGAAGTTTTCCGGTTACGTGAGCTCCCCAGTGGGTGCGTAGCTGTTTCGGTAGTTTGCCTGCAAAGTTGACCATAATTTTCTCTGCATCATCAGACACCAGGATTTGGTGTTGGTTCCCATCCGACTGGATACTCTCAACATTTCCTCTAAACTCTATCTGTTCGGTTGGAGAGCCTGCAACCAGCTCTGTTGGGGAGAGAATATCTATCCTGTCTGTTGTGGCTGCATGATATGCGACATATCCAATTGCAATCACAGGAATCAGCAGATGCAGTGGACGTACTTTTATATCTGGCAGGTCACGAACCCAGCTGCCACGAGAATCTTGCTGGAGCGAAAGCCCGCGTGCACGAATAAGAGTGACTACAGCAAAAAAGAGAGATAGTGCAACCAGCATCAGTAGCATGGAGCTGAGCATGGTCATCTCCATCGATGGCTTGGCGATTTTTGAGACAGTCGCCCCTTGATGGAGGGTATTCCACCATTCGACCGAAAAGTGGATGATGGGTATATTGACGACACCAACCAGGGCAAGTACCGAGCTGGAGCGTGCGGCATTCTGCCGGTCATCCATTGCGGCACGCAGTGCCATGTAGCCGAAGTATAGAAATAGCAGAATCAGCTCCGAGGTCAGTCGTGCATCCCATTGCCACCAGGTTCCCCAGGTTGGTTTCCCCCAGATTGACCCAGTAAGAAGTGCAAGAAAGGTAAATGCGGCGCCGATGGGGGCGCTGGCCGCAGCAATGGTGTCAGCCAACTTGATTCTCCAGATCAGGAAGATCGCCCCCGAGGTTGCCATGATCATGTAGATCATCATCGAGTTGGATGCTGCTGGAACATGTAGATATATAAGTCTGTAGCTCTCTCCCTGTTCAGAGTGGGTTGGAGCAACTGCAAAGCCGATATAGAGGCCAACAATCATTAATGCAAAGGAGAGCCCGGCCAGCCACGGAAGCAGCTTTCCAGACATTGAATAGAAGTGTTTCGGTGAGGAGAAACGGTAGATAAAATTAGGTAATTTCATGGTAGTTATTGTGGTCAGCTAATACTTATTCGGGTGGAGGCTGCGGTTGCTATGGGGGATAGTGCCAGAGTAAATAGCAGGAGTGCTCCAAGGATATAGATGTAACCATCCACTGGTAGTCCGGCAGCAGACTCATTGACGGCCATTGAGCCAAAAATGAGTACAGGAATATATAGGGGAAGAATGAGTAGCGAGAGCAACACTCCACCACGTTTTAGTCCGACAGTAAGCCCCATTCCAATGGCGCCTACCAGGCTGAGAATAGGTGTCCCCAGTGCCAGGGTTATGACCAGAGTAACCATCGCATCAGTTGGAAGGTAGAGAAGAACCCCAAGGAGAGGAGCAACAAAAATAAGTGGCAGCCCGGTTATTAACCAGTGAGCAATAATCTTGGCCAGCACCAGAACCGAGAGTGGGTGGTGGCTCAGAGTAATCTGCTCCAGAGAGCCATCCTCAAAATCAGAGCGAAACATCCCGTCCAGCGAGAGCATGGCGGAGAGCAGTGCTGCGACCCAGATGATTCCCGGGGCGATGGTCTCCAGTACCGAGGGAGAGGGGCCAACCCCGAGAGGGAACAGGGTTACCACAATGACAAAGAAAAGCAGAGGGTTGGCTATCTCGCCGCGGTGGCGAAAGGCAAGAGTCAGGTCTCGGATCAGAACCTGTAAAAATGCATTTGATAGAGAGCCGGAAGGGGTCATGCGGCGGTTGTCCAGAGGTTGTTGGCCTGTTGGTTGTCAGCATACATCTCGAGGTTGAGAGATTGATAATATTCGTTATCTGTTTTTAGTGGGTGGTGGGTGGTCAGCACAATGATTCCTCCAGCCGCTACGTGCTCCTCGAATATTTTCTCGATCTCTGCAATTCCCTTGCGATCCAGTGCAGTAAATGGCTCATCCAGAATCCAGACAACTGTTTCAGTTGCCAGCAGTCTGGCAAGCGCAACTCTGCGGTTTTGTCCGGCAGAGAGGTGACGGCAGGGGATATCCTCAAATCCGGCAAGCGAGAGCCGTGCCAGAATTTTGTACAGGTCACTATCGCTTTTTGGAGTAGATAGTGCCTGGGCAAAGTGGAGATTTTCCAGTGCAGTCAACTCACCCTTTATACCGTTATGGTGCCCAAGATAGGCAGCATCAGTGTAGTAGTCGGCACGCTCTTTGGTGATATTTTCACCTCTCCAGAGAATCTCTCCCTCACTTGGTAGCATGACTCCACAGAGCAGACGCAGCAGGCTGGTTTTTCCGCATCCATTACGTCCTTCAATCTGCAGGATCTTTCCGGGTTTTATCTCGATATTGAGGTTGCTGAACAGGACTCGATCCCCACGGATGCACTCAAGATCAACTGTCGCCAGACTGTTGTTCAAGTCATGCTTGCTGTTTCTCTTGTTCATGACATCCATTCCCATGTTCAGCACGCCTCCTCGTGCCTGCACTCCTCCCTGAATTGATGCAGGATTCTAGCACATTAGAGGGTAAAAAATACTAGCGCCTGAAGGGGTCACGCAGATCCTGTTGAACCGTTGTGAGACGGTTGGATATGTCGTTCACCTTTTTACGGATTGTGGTCATCTCCTCGTGAACGTCATTCTGAATCATCTGAATATTTCTTGATGATTTACCAATCTCTTTTCCCATGCGGCTAACCCCCTGGACAATATCGGAAAATCCACCACTTAATCTGCTGATGCCACGATTTGCCTCATTCAGAGGAGCCGAGATATCGTCAATTTTTTTATCAAGCTGGGTAATTGCCTGCTGGTTTGCCGCTGTCTGCTCCGAGATGTCATAGACCATCTTGAATAGAAAGATAGCAGCTGCAACCAGAAATAGACGGATAATCAGCGGAGTGTTAAAGGTGGGGCCTGGTCGAGATGGGGGAATGACTACAGGAGTAGTTGAGTTGCTACCACTCTGTTGAGGCTCAACTTCTGGAGTATCTTCATGGTTTGTGTTGCCGTTCACTCGGTTATCTCCTCATCTGCTTTCTGTTGTCTGTCTGCACGTCTGTACCACTCCTGAGCCTTCTCCTTGTCCTCTTCGACACCATCTCCCGAGTCATACATCATGCCCAGAGTGACCATGGAGCCAGAGAGCCCATGTTCTGCTGCCCTGGTAAACCACTCTACGGCAAGTGCCGTATCAACCTCGGTACACTCACCCTGATAGTACATAAACCCCAGGCTGTGCTGAGCAAAAGCATGCCCCTTTTCTGCGGCCTCTTTCATGTATCTGAAAGCCTTGTCCTTATCCTGACTCCACCCCAGACCATTCTGATTGATTATGGCAACCCGAAACAGAGCCTCACTGTTACCCTGGTCGGCCAGCGGGGTTAGATGCTGCATGGCCAGTGCAAAATTTTTGGTCTCGAATGCGGCAAGCCCGTCAGCAAGTTGGAAGCTCTCGGCTTCAGAGTTAATCATGATCCACTCCTTGATAAAGTTCTGTGGAATATAGCAAAGTTTGAAGGATGACTGTACTCTTCTCGTTAGGTAGCCTCTGAAAAATCTTAATGGGATGGGCGTACCGCCTCCTGCGGATGCGTAACACCAAGGGCGGCAGTGACGAGACGTGGACTTAATCATAGGTTCCTTAGCTGTAAACGGAAAAGATCAAGGAGTTAAGTGTGGGACGTTTGGCAATTATTGGTGGCACCGGCCTCGAGGAGATGGATGGGTTGGAAAATGTAGAACGTATCATGGTTGATACCCCTTACGGCCAACCATCGTCGGACTTGATCAAGGCCAAACTCAAAGGGGTAGAGCTTCTCTTTCTCTCTCGTCATGGCGAGGATCATTCAATACCACCACACAAGGTGAATTACCGAGCCAATATCTGGGCCCTGAACAAGCTGGAGGTTGGCTCTATTGTTGCGGTTGCAGCCATAGGCGGTATTACCGAGGCAATGCTTCCAGGCAGAGTCTCGATTCCGGATCAGATAATTGACTATACGTGGGGGAGAGAGCACACCTTTTTTGATGGCCCAGAGGTTGAGCATATCGATTTCAGCTGGCCATACTGCAGTGAGCTGCGAAACAGTCTGCTGGATGCCGCTGGTTCGGCTGGTGTAGATGTTGTGGATGGTGGCACTTACGGTGCTACCCAGGGACCAAGACTGGAGAGTGCTGCGGAGATTGAACGAATGGAGCGTGACGGTTGCGACATTGTTGGCATGACCGGAATGCCGGAGGCGTCATTGGCGCGTGAGCTGGGTATCTGTTATGCCTGTTGCGCGGTCTCTGCCAACTGGGCGGCGGGGAAGAGTGATCGGGAGATCACCATGGAGGAGATTGGTGAAAACCTGAAGAGCGGTATGGATAGCGTTAAAGCAGTTATCTATTCATTAATAGATAGTCAGACATAATGTGTTGAATCAGTTTCCATGGCTGTAGAGACTCTTCAACAGGAATTGGAATAACCGGTTCCGGCACCAGTTCAGATATTGATTCAAGATTATTCTCATCCGAATATCTTTGTTTATTCAAGAAGATATACTTTATATCTAAACCTCTATCGAGTATTGCGTGGCGAGCCATCAGAACCTGATTTACCGCCCCCAGACGATCTTCCGCCACCAGAATCAGAGGCAGACCAACAGCTGTTGCAAGATCTGCATTCAGGGCGTGTTCCGCAATTGGTGAGTAAAAGCCTCCGGCTCCCTCAATCAGCAATAGATCACTGGCTCCCCATTCAGCGCCAGGCCTGCATGCATCCTTCAACATCTCAAGCGTTAGTCTGTTGCCGGAAATTGCAGCAGCGCGCTCAGGAGATACGGGCTGGGTGAAACGGTATGGACAGATCTCGGAGAGACTCTCTATGGTACGGCTTGCAGTCTGGAGAGTGGAGGCATCCTGGGGGAAGAGTTTTTCCCCCTTTGTATCGACAAGGCAACCAGACTCAACCGGTTTTCTTGGGTGAACAGTTATTCCGTTATCTGCATAGTGTGCAGCAATGGCTGCGGTAATCTCGGTTTTTCCGACACCGGTATCTGTACCTGTAACAAAAAAACCTTGCCTCACTCAGTTAGCCGCTCCATCGCCTCACGATATTTGGCAACGGTATTGTCGACTACCTCTTGAGGAAGCTCAGGGCCAGGGTTTTTCTTGTCCCAATCAAGTGTCTCCAGGTAGTCACGCACGTACTGTTTGTCAAAGCTTGGAGGGCTCATCCCTGGATGGTACTGGTCTGCAGGCCAGAAGCGGGAGGAGTCCGGGGTCAGTACCTCATCAATAAGTACCAGATTGCCGTCATCATCCTGCCCAAACTCAAACTTGGTGTCAGCAATTATGATCCCGCGTTCCAGTGCATAAGCTGCAGCCTCGCTATATAGTCTCAGGCTGACATCACGCACCTGCTCGGCCAGCTCCTGTCCAAGCAATCCTGCGGTATATTCAAAATCGACATTCTCGTCATGCTCACCAACATCCGCCTTGGTCGATGGGGTGTAGAGTGGTTCTGGCAATTTGTCGGCCTGCTGTAGCCCCTCAGGCAGCTCGATTCCGCAAACAGCCCCGCTGCGCTGATAATCTTTCCAGCCAGATCCGATAATGTAGCCACGAACGATAGCCTCAACCGGTAGCGCCTTGAGGCGACGAACCACAATTGCATGGTCCTTGATGGGTTCACGTTCGGCTGGATCTGGCAACGCCTCCTCTAGGGTCATCTCTGCAATGTGATTGGGGATAATATCTCTGGTACGGTCAAACCAGAAGTTGGCCACAGATGTAAGAACTGCCCCCTTGCCGGAGATTGGGGTGGGGAGGATGACATCAAAGGCGGAGATGCGATCGGTAGTCACGATCAGCATGTGGTCATCATCAATCTCGTAGATGTCACGGACCTTGCCCTTGTGAATTAGTGGCAGGGAGGTAATGTTGGTATCAAATACAGTGTTCATAATAAGTTCTAAATAGCAGTATCGCTTTTAATCGGAAAGCGGCGGATTATAGCAGGATCCATAAAACAGGAGGTATGAGTTGAAATGGAAGAACTACTTGGTGAGTGAGGCAAACAGTGCAGGCAGTTTCTCTGGCAGTCGCTCTACGTTGTCGATGACCACAAACTGGTTATCAAAGATATCACGCACGTAGTCATCGGCATTGGGGTCGAGTGAGATGCAGTAGGGGTAGATCCCCAGCTCATCCATCTCCTGTACCGCCTTGCGGGTATCATGGATCAGTAGCTGCTCATCCTCCACATCGACATCGGATGGTTCACCATCGGTGAGGATCAGTAGCAGTTTCTTGTCGGCCTTCTGCCCCTTCAGATAGTGGGCGGCATGGCGAATAGCGCCTCCCATGCGGGTGGAGAACCCGGCCTCCATCTTGGCCAGGCGTGCCTTCACCTCATCATCCCAGTGCTCACTGAACCCTTTGATGTGGTGGTAGCGCACATCATGTCTGGAGTTAGAGTGGAAACCGGCAATAGCGAAGGCATCACCCAGCTGCTCAATGGTCCAGGAGAGCAGGGAGGTGGCCTCCTGACAGAGTTCGAGAATGGTCTGGCTAGATCCAGCTACCTTCTCGTTGAGTGATTCAGAGAGATCAATCAGCAACATCACTGCGATATCACGCCCATCATTGCGGTGGTCCATGTTGATCCGTGGATCTGGGGTTGCGCCACTCTTGAAGTCGATCAGGGAACGAATCGCTACATCAAGATCGAGCTCGGAGCCCTCCTCCTGATAACGGATGCGGACATAGTTCTGTGGTTTCAGCAGGTCAAGAATCTGCTTCATCCGCTTTACCAGCCCCTGATGCTTCTCCAGTAGCTCATCGATTTTGCTGGCATCACCAGCGGCGTGCTTGGCCTCATATAGGGTGACCCAGTCAGGACGGTAGCTCTTGGTGTTGTAATCCCACTCCTTGTAGTGGCGGGGAGGCAAGCCATCGACCTCATCCTCGGCCGAGACCTTGCGGTTCTCCTCAAACTGCTCTTCATCGTCTCCGTCCTCGATGTAGATCCACATGTGGCGGTTATCATCCCGGTAACTTACCTCTGTATCAGTGAAGCGGATGTTGGGAAGCTGGTCTGCCTGGCGGCGGGTCTTTGCCACAAACTGGGATCCCAGTACCCCCATTTTTTGAGTAGAGTGCTCTCCGGATTCCATCATCTCATGGAAGCGGTTGGCAAAATCGTTTACCACCTCACTCTGATAGCCATGCTTCGGGTCGAGAATAGCTCGTGAAAGCATTGTCGTGCGGTGGCGAATACAGGACTCATTCTCATGGTCGCAGCTTCCCTCAACTGGGGCAGGGTGCAGGGCCATGAACAGTTTTCTGACTCCGGGATAGCGCTGCATCAGCAGGTATTCAACACGGCAATCCTCCAGCATCATAATGGTGTGGCGCTGGAACGGACTGAAGTTGTCGACGATGATGGACTCGGTCCAGACACGATGGGCTGCAATATGGGCCAACAGGGCACGATAACGGTCAATACCCCCAATACTGTTAAATGGCTCATAGCTATCTGGTATGCGAATGCCATCTGCCGTGTAGTAGGGGAGCTGTGTCTCATAAGGGTTGTAGCCACGGGAGTATGGAACCAGCTGCTCCGGGTCATCCCACATTGCGCGCATATAGAGATCAAGCTCGCGTTCACTGTCGATAAATAGCGTACCACTACGCTCCTTCATCAACATCGCCTTGCTGTCGGCAGTCTCCAGGGCAAAATACTCTTTCTGTCGATCAGGGTTATTGTTGTAATACTTGATGCCGTAGTCGGCCCAGTTGGCCAGCCCGTCAACACTTACCTGATGGAGCAGGTAGGGAGCCTGCTGCAGAAACTCAGGCAGTCCGGGGCTGGGGAAGGTGGTGTGGTGGCCATGGATTGAACTCGCAGTCTCCTCTGCCAGATGGTTGACCAGATCAAAATACTCCTCCATCTGCTCTTCTGTAGGCAGACAGCGGGTAACCTCATTCAGCGAATTGAGGAAGGGGATGATGGAGTTTCCATTGGGGGAGCGGGACATGATCCAGACCTGGTCCGATGTCTTGCCTATGAACTGCTCACCTACACGATCTGCCATCTCCGGCATCTCTTCCAGAAAGATGAGTACGGGCTCCACGCCACGTCCAATCATGCAGACAGTTGATGCACCCTCCAGATAGGTGTCAATCGCCTCTGCAGAGAGGTGAGAAAGTGCATCACGGATGAAATCCTCAAAATGCTCATCAATGATTGGGAAGTTGCAGCGGAGCTTTTCCCGAAATGTTTGTAGATCTTCCATATCTATTAGACTCTCCCTAATAAAAGCGGCCTCACGCAAAGGCGCAAAGACGCAAAGAAAGGCGCAAAGTTTTATAAGCCATTTGCCACTCGCTGGATACCTTGCTTAATCAATGGTGCTCCAAAGTTAATCAGTAGTCCCAGTTTCTTGTTTGCCAGTCTCAGATAAGTGAGTAACTGTTTACTATGCACAAGCTGCAGTGTTTCCAGAGACTTCAGTTCAAC
The DNA here is from genome assembly GCF_982804495.1 of Candidatus Thiopontia autotrophica. NCBI lineage: Bacteria > Pseudomonadati > Pseudomonadota > Gammaproteobacteria > Candidatus Thiopontia > Candidatus Thiopontia autotrophica. The sequence continues at coordinate 8,808 of NZ_CEYDPX010000020.1, forward strand.
AATTACACAATCATCGATAATCATGTCAGCTTTAAAGGCTTCATCTATGGTGTGTCCATCATAAAAGAGAGGAACAGCTACTTGGGTCTCCAGTGTATGTCCTCTTTTTCGCAACTCATAGGCCAATACACGTTCATACACAGATTCCAGCAAGCCTGGCCCAAGGTTATTGTGGATATGATAGGCAGTATCCACAATAGAGGTTGCTACCGAGTCCTCTTTTTTCATCTACACGCTTTTCTTAGCGCCTTTGCGTCTTTGCGCGAGGCTGCTGTTGCTGTTCATTTCAGCTGTTACCCAAAGATTGCATCAATCGAATGGTCAAGTGTCTCGCGGATATCAGCATCATCAGTAATCGGGCGTACCAGTGCCATCCGGCAGGCGGCTTTTGCCTCAATCCCCTGGTTGATCAGGTTGGCGGCATAGGCGAGCAGACGGGTGGAGATTCCCTCATCCAGGCCATGCCCTTTGAGGTTGCGGGCTGTCTCTGCAATCTGTACAAGCTTGCCTGCTGTCTCGGAATCGATATTTCCCTCTTTCGCAACAATTTCTGTCTCCAGGCTGGCAGGAGGGTAGTCAAAATCGAGGCCGGTGAAGCGTTGTTTGGTGGACTGCTTCAGATCCTTCATCAGGCTCTGATATCCGGGGTTGTAGGAGATCACCATCTGAAAGTCAGGATGGGCATCAATAAGCTCACCCTTCTTGTCCAGTGGCAGGGTGCGACGATGGTCGGTGAGAGGGTGCATCACCACGGTCGTGTCCTGGCGGGCCTCAACAATCTCGTCCAGATAACAGATTGCCCCAATGCGAGCAGCAACTGTCAGGGGGCCATCCAGCCAGCGCGTGCCATTGGCGTCAAGCAGATAGCGTCCGACCAGATCAGAGGCGGTCATATCCTCATTACAGGCCACGGTAATGAGAGGTTTCTGAAGCTTCCAGGCCATGTATTCGATAAAGCGTGATTTACCACAACCAGTTGGTCCCTTAACCATTACCGGGAGGCGAGATGCATAGGCGGCCTCATAAAGTGTAACTTCATCTCCCTGTGCCTCGTAGTAGGGCTCATCCGTAATCAGGTACTGGTCGGTATTGATATCACTCATTATGAAGCTCCAAAAAGTCTGGTTTGAATCTGTAATTCTGTTTGGATAAAGATACTACAAAAATTGTGTTTTATCTTTGTCGAAAGAGAATTGTTATCTTGATAAGAACGGTTGGTTATTGGTAAAAAAAGAGACCCCACAAGGGGGTCTCTTTTCAGCAAAGCGGGGCTCTTATTTATGAACGCCCAGCTTGTCTCTCCATCCTGGGAAGATAGAGTCTGCATCATGAGGGAATGACTCGAATGCGCGAGCGAACTCTTTATGATCCTTCGCGAACTCAATTGGGTCAGCACCCTGTTTCCAGCACTCATAAGACTGGCGCAGTGAAGTTGCACCGGCAGCTGGGCTGTCGATATGGCCATACGAACCACCACCAGAGGTGTTGATGATATTGCCGTGTCCAAGGTTCTCAAAGAATCCAGGCAGACGCAGTGCGTTCATTCCGCCAGAGATGATTGGAGTGGTTGGCTTCATGCCGTGCCATTCCTGATGGTAGAAAGGACCATCTACGCTATCACGCTCAATCATATAAGCGATGATACGGTCATCCTTGCCGCCTTCCATCTTGCCGTAGCCCATTGTGCCTACGTGGATACCGGAAGCACCCATCAGACGAGACATCTTGGCCAGAATAAATGCAGTATATCCACGCTTTGAAGATGGAGAAGTTACCGCACCATGACCGGCACGATGATAGTGCAGATACTGGCTTGGGTACTGACGACGTGCAGTGGTTACCATTCCTGGGCCACCTACATAACCGTCAACCAGGAATGCAACACGAGGTGCATCCTCGCCAAATGTCTCCAGAACAAAATCGGCACGAGCACACATCTCATGATAGTCATCGGCAGTGATGTTGGCTGAGAAGAGCTTGGGTTCACCAGTCTCGTCCTGTGCGCGCTTCATCGCATCAGCAACCAGAGGGATTACCTTCTTCAGTGGGCAGAATACCTGATTACCCTGGGGCTCATCATTCTTGATGAAGTCACCACCGAGCCAGAACTGGTAAGCTGCTTCAGCAAAAGGCTCAGGGCGCAGGCCCAGCTTAGGCTTGATGATGGTGCCCGCAATGTAACCACCATTGTCATGGTCACGTCCCAGCATAGTCCACAGGTCATTGATCGATTTAGAAGGACCATCAAACAGCTCCAGCATCTTGGGTGGAACGTAGAAGTCCTGCATCTGCAGGTCTGCACAGTCGCCCATGCCCTGATTGTTACCAATCGCCAGCGTCAGGAAGGAGACGATCATGGCGCGACCGTCAATCACATTGCGGTCGAACAGCTCGATAGGGTAGGCAATTTTCATGATGCCTTCAGCTTCATCAATGAAATAGACCAGGGCATCTACACCCTTGGTGAAGTCATCAGTGGTGCTAACCTCTACATTGGTGCCGGTAGAAGACTCTGCAGCAATGTGTGCAGCAACCTCCAGGTAACCGTAGCCGGCGGCTGGGTGCATGGTGTAGGCGGTAAGAATATGCTTGCCCCCTGCAAGTAGCTCATCTTCGTCTAGACTAAGGTCTGCATAACGTGCGGATTGATCCATTCTATTCTCCTTGTATGGTCTCAATGGTTAATTCTGTTGTCTGTAGATACGTGGTATCCCAAACCAGTAGTTGAACATTAGTGGCGGACAACTATAATTAACAGTAAATCTTTTTGATTGTTATCATAAGTATTTATTTATAGTTAATCTATTTTATAATTTAACCATATGTCACTAAATGTCACCTTTCGACAGCTCCGGGTATTCGAGTCGGTTGCACACCACTCAAGTTTTACCAGAGCCGCAGAAGAGCTCCATCTTACACAACCCGCAGTATCAATGCAGATTAAACAGCTGGAGGAGAGTCTCGGCCTTGCTCTGTTTGACCACTTGGGAAAGAAGATCTTTCTGACTGATGCAGGGAGTGAATTCTTCAAGACCAGTCGCTCCATCAGCCGACAACTATCCGAGGCAGAGGAGTTCATAGAGGAGATCAAGGGGATCCACCAAGGGCACCTCAATATTGTGGTTGCCAGTACCGCCAACTCGTTTGCTACCAACCTGCTGGCCACCTTTATTCAGCGTCATCCGGAAATCACCTTCTCACTGGATGTGACTAACCGTCAACGCCTGCTGGAGTCTCTCTCTGCAAATGAACCTGACCTCGTCATAATGGGGCAGCCCCCGGAGAAGCTCGACGTGGTGGCGGAGGCCTTTATGGAGAACCCTCTGGTGATTGTGGTGGGGAAGAACCATTCACTATTCAGGAAAGAGATTTCATTCACCCCGGAAAAGATACAGAAAGAGAGGTTTGTGGTGCGTGAGCAGGGGTCTGGAACCAGGACAGCGATGGAGCGTTTCTTTGAGGAGCGCGGCCTCCAGCTGGAGACCCGGATGGAGTTCGGTAGTAATGAGGCGATCAAACAGGCGGTACAGGCGGGGCTGGGGCTGGCAATGGTCTCCATCCATACTATTCAGCTGGAGCTCGAGGCAAAGGTATTGCGGGTGCTGGAAGTAAAAGATCTGCCAATCCAACGCCAATGGCATCTGGTCTATCGCAAGGGTAAGAGGCTATCGCCGGTGGCTGAGTCATTTCGGCAGTTTGTTCTGGATGAGGGCTCCTCTCTTGTGAGCGAGGTAAGGTAGGTGGCGATACTGGACATTCTCCATCGTGGCGACCCAAAACTTGAGATTCGTGCCAGGCTGGTTACCGATTTTGACAAGACGTTGAGAACAATAGTTTCCGATATGTGGGAGACAATGCATGAGAGCGAAGGGGTTGGACTTGCTGCCACCCAGGTTGGGATTGATCTTCAGCTAGTGGTGTTTGGTATGGAGAGCTCTTCCCGTTATCCCGATAGTGAGTCAATTCCATATACGGTATTGATCAATCCGACAGTAGAGCCGCTGGGGGATGATCTGGAGGAGGAGTGGGAGGGGTGTCTCAGTATCCCCGGGTTGCGTGGTCTGGTGCCACGTTACTCGCAGATCAGATATTCCGGAGTTGATATCGATGGAAAACCATTTGAATGCGAGGCGGCAGGATTCCACGCCCGTGTAGTACAGCATGAGTGTGACCATCTGCTCGGGATCCTCTATCCCGAGAGGATGGAGAATCCACAAGAGCTGGTTGCTGAGGAGGATCTGGAGGATATTACCTGATATAATTGGTCGGGAATAACAGATGGCTGGAGTGGTATGTTTATGACAACAATTTTTTTTGAAGATCAGAAGCGCCAGAAACTGCTGGACGATCTGCTTGAACACTGGTGTAGTGAGTATTCTGGGTTTCATCGTGAGCAGATGGAGCAGGTATTGCTGAACAACCTGCAGGGGTATCCAACAGAGCGGCTACAGGCTGCGATGGACGATATCAACGAATAAAAAACTCAGCGCTTACGCACGACAGGATTCAGGGCATGATAATTCCATTCATTGAGGGGGACGGTATTGGCAGGGATGTCTGGACAGCGGCGCGCAGAGTCTTTGATGCGGCGGTTGACCAATGCTACGGCGGCGAGCGCACAGTTGAGTGGATGGAGGTGCTGGCTGGAGAGAAGGCTTTCAGGCAGACTGGAGAGTGGCTTCCCGCAGAGACCCTGCAGGCCTTCCGTGACTATCATGTTGGCATCAAGGGGCCACTGACCACCCCGGTTGGTGAGGGGATGCGCTCCCTTAATGTTGCCCTGCGTCAGGAGCTTGATCTCTTTACCTGTCTGCGTCCGGTCCGTTACTTCAGTGGCGTTCCCAGTCCGGTCAAGCATCCAGAACGGGTCGATATGGTGGTCTTTCGTGAAAATACAGAAGATATATATGCTGGAATTGAGTATCTGCACGGCACAGACGAGAACGAGAAACTGAAGTCCTTTCTGATTGATCAGATGGGGGTGGATAAGATCCGCTTTCCCGATAGCTCGTCATTTGGGATTAAACCGGTCTCCAGGCAGGGTTCCGAGCGGTTGATTCGTCAGGCGATCCTCTATGCGCTTGAACACGGTCGGCCCTCAGTGACTCTGGTTCACAAGGGCAACATCATGAAGTTCACCGAGGGGGCCTTCAAGAGGTGGGGGTATGAACTGGCCGAACGTGAGTTTGCCGATCAGACTTTTGGCTGGAACCAGTACGACAAGATCAAGAGTGAGGATAGCGAGGATGCTGCCAATGCAGCACTAAAAAATGCCGAAGCTGCCGGCAAGTTGATAATCAAGGATGTGATTGCCGACGCCTTCCTGCAGCAGATTCTGTTGCGACCGGCCGACTACTCGGTTATCGCTACCCTTAACCTTAATGGGGATTACATATCAGATGCCCTGGCTGCCATTGTTGGGGGGATAGGTATTGCGCCTGGTGCCAATATAAACCAGGAGAGCGGCCACGCCATCTTCGAGGCAACCCACGGTACTGCCCCTAAATATGCGGATCTGGATATGGTAAACCCAGGCTCCATGATTCTCTCCGGAGCGATGATGTTTGAACATCTGGGGTGGGGTGAGGTCTCCGAGATGATTCAGAATGCCCTGGAAGAGGTGATCTCCAACAAGACGGTCACCTATGATTTTCATCGACTGATGGATGGTGCAACAAAGGTCACTACCTCAGGTTTTGCTGACGAGATTATTAAGGTGATTAATTCTTGAATACGAATGGTTGCATAAGTATTGACGATATTGCCTGTACAGTACGCTCAGGCACATCCCTGTGTCGCTCTACTGTGGCCGTCCATGGCCACAGAAGACTGTACATACAACACCGTCAACACTTATGTGGCTACAGTAATTGATCATGCTGGAATCATATAACAAGCAGGCGGAGGAGAGGGCGGCACAGGGCATACCCCCAAAGCCACTCACTGCAGAGCAGACCTCAGAGCTGGTATCCATGCTTGCAGATCCAGAGCTTGAGGGAGAGAGTGGCGCATTTCTGCTTGAGCTGCTCAGAGAGAGAGTTCCACCAGGCGTAGATAGTGCCGCAGAGATAAAGGCCGCTTTTCTGGCCGGAATAGTCAGGGGAGAGAGCAGCTCTCCACTGATATCTCCTCTGCAGGCAATAGAGATTCTTGGAACCATGAGGGGTGGATACAACATAGATCCACTTGTTGCGGCACTTGATGACGACAATCTGGCGGATGCCGCGGTTGAGGCGCTGTCACAAACCATTCTGGTGTATGACGCCTTCACCCATGTTGAAGAGAAGATGAGGGCTGGCAACCCACATGCAGCCACACTCATGCAATCATGGGCAGAGGCAGAGTGGTTCACAGGGCGTAGCGGGGTACCGGAGAGAGTCACCCTGACAGTTTTCAAGGTTCCCGGTGAAACCAACACCGATGACCTCTCTCCTGGAATGCATGCATGGACCCGTCCGGATATTCCACTGCATGCGCTATCCATGCTGAAGATGAGACGGGATGGATTAAGTGAAAAACCTCTGGATGAGATTGGCAGGCTCAAGGAGAAGGGTTTTCAGCTGGTCTATGTTGGAGATGTGGTAGGCACAGGATCATCCCGCAAGTCGGCCACCAACTCGCTCCTCTGGCATACCGGAAATGACCTGCCACATATTCCAAACAAGAGAGAGGGCGGCTACTGCTTTGGGGGCAAGATAGCACCTATCTTCTTCAACACCCTGGAGGATGCTGGAACCCTGCCGATCGAGATGGATGTCTCCCGGCTCGATATGGGTCAGGTGATTGATCTCTACCCGCTACGGGGGGAGATTAGAGAACACGATACGGATGAGCTGATTACCACCTTCTCACTCAAGACAGAGGTATTGCGTGATGAGGTTCAGGCGGGTGGGAGAATTCCCCTGATCATCGGACGGGCCCTGACAGAGCGGGCGCGTGAATCACTGGGGTTGGGCCACTCGACAGTTTTCATCTCGACACTGCAGAGTGAGCCGGCAGGTGGATATACCCTGGCTCAAAAACTGGTGGGGAGGGCTTGTGGTCTCAAGGGTGTTGTTCCGGGCGACTACTGTGAGCCAGGAATATCCACTGTGGGTTCGCAAGATACTACCGGCCCCATGACCCGTGATGAACTGAAAGACCTCGCCTGTCTGGAGTTCAGTGCCGACCTTGTAATGCAGTCATTTTGTCATACCGCAGCCTATCCGCGCCCGGTAGATATCGAGACTCAACAGACCCTGCCCGGGTTCATGATTCAACGCAACGGCATCTCGCTTAAACCGGGGGATGGCATCATCCACTCCTGGCTGAATCGCATGCTACTGCCAGACAGGGTCGGTACCGGAGGCGACTCCCATACCCGTTTCCCGCTCGGCATCTCCTTTCCTGCCGGCTCCGGTCTGGTCGCCTTTGCGGCCGCCACCGGGGTGATGCCGCTGGATATGCCGGAATCTGTTCTGGTCAGATTCAAGGGGGAGATGCAGCCCGGGATAACCCTGCGTGATCTGGTCCATGCAATCCCGTATATGGCAATCCAGCAGGGGCTGTTGACGGTGGAGAAGGCGGGCAAGAAGAACATATTCTCTGGACGGATTCTGGAGATAGAGGGGCTGGAGGAGCTCACCGTGGAACAGGCCTTTGAGCTGACCGATGCTACAGCAGAGCGTTCCGCCACTGCCGCAACCATCAATCTCAGTGAAGAGAGTGTTGCCGAATATCTGCGCTCAAACAGTGCACTGTTGAAGTGGATGGTCGATCAGGGGTACCAGAGCAGGACAACCCTGGAGCGTAGAATTGATGCGATGGAGTCATGGCTTGAGGCCCCCGAACTGGTGCGGGCAGACAGTGGGGCAGAGTATGTAGAGACAATCGAGATTGATCTGGCGGAGATAACCGAGCCAATTCTCTGTGCCCCCAACGACCCTGATGACGCCCGCAAACTGTCAGAGGTGGCTGGAGAGAAGATTGACGAGGTCTTTATCGGCTCCTGCATGACCAATATCGGCCACTTCCGGGCTGCAGGACAACTGCTGAAGGGGGTTGATGAGCTGCCGGTAAGGCTCTGGATTGCACCACCAACCAAAATGGACAAGGGGCTGCTTGTAGAGGAGGGGGTATACAAAACTTTCGAGAGGGTTGAGGCGCGACTGGAGACTCCTGGCTGCTCGCTCTGCATGGGAAATCAGGCCCGTATAGAGGACAACAGCACTGCACTATCCACCTCAACCAGAAACTTCCCCAACCGTCTCGGAACCGGAGCCAATGTATATCTGGCATCTGCCGAGCTCTCCGCAGTAACAGCAATCATGGGGCGAATCCCTAGCGTAGACGAGTACATGCAATACGCAGACGAGATAACCGAAAATTCGGCAGAGATCTACCGTTACCTTGATTTCAGCAAACAAGGGCCGCTGTAACCGGTTTTACTGTTTTATCTCTTCCAGCAATTTCTCAATTTTCCCTCTGCGCTCCTCGCTGTCACCCATCTCTTCAACTACCCTGAGCCGATCCTGCCCACTCAGCTGATACCGTTTGGGTTGCTGCTGAATTATGGTTATGAGCTTTAGTGGATCCACCTTGTGATCCTTGCCAATCAGCAGTACGGCACCATCATCACTTATCTCGATCTTGCTGACACCCAATGGAGCCGCCACCAGCTTCAGAGCTGTAGCATTCATCAGATTTTTTGCCACTGGGGGCAACAGTCCAAAGCGGTCCACCATCTCAACCTGGAGCTCATTCAGTTCATCCTGGTTGCGGGCTGCAGCAATTCGTTTGTAAAGTACCAGTCTGGCATTCACATCCGGGAGGTAATCGTTCGGAAGCAGGGCGGGCTCACCAAGATCAATCTCTACCTGCTGTTCAAGCGGCTCCTCCAGATTGGTTTGAGTGCCGCTCTTGAGGTCTTCAACTGCCCGCTCCAGCATCTCGGCATAAAGATCAAAACCGATCTCCTGCATGCGTCCACTCTGGTCATCTCCCAATAATTCACCAGCACCACGAATCTCCATATCATGAACTGCCAGAGTAAAGCCGGCCCCGAGCTCCTCCAGCGACTCAATTGCCTCAAGCCGTTTGACTGCATCAGGAGTGACCTGGTTTTTTGGGGGAATTATCAGATAGGCATAGGCTCGATGGTGAGAGCGCCCAACCCGGCCACGTAGCTGATATAGTTGAGCTAACCCCAGGCGATCAGCCCGATCCATGATGATGGTATTGGCAGTCGGTATATCGATACCGGTCTCGATGATGGTGGTGCAGACCAGAATATTGAAGCGACGGTGGTAGAAATCCTTCATCACTCGCTCCAGATCATGCTCTCGCATCTGTCCGTGAGCAACCTCTATGGTCGCCTCCGGCAGGAGCTCACGCAGCTCTCTGGCGGTCTTGTCTATGGTCTCCACCTTATTGTGCAGAAAGTAGACCTGGCCACCACGACGAATCTCGCGCAGACAGGCTTCGCGAATCAGTGCTGGATCCCATTCGCGGACAAAAGTCTTGATAGCAACCCGGTTGGTTGGTGGAGTGGCGATAATGGAGAGGTCACGCAGACCGGACATGCTCATGTTGAGGGTGCGTGGAATAGGGGTGGCAGTCAGAGTAAGTACATCAACCTCCGAGCGCAGCTTCTTGAACTGCTCCTTCTGGCGCACCCCGAAGCGGTGCTCCTCATCAATGATAACCATCCCCAGATTCTTGAATTTGACAGATTTCTGGATCAGCTTGTGGGTACCAATTACGATATCCACCTTGCCACTGGCCAGCTGTTCAAGAGTATGATTAGTCTCTTTTTTTGTCTTGAATCGAGATAGCACCTCGATCTTGAATGGCCAGTCGGCGAAGCGGTCACTGAAATTCTCATAATGCTGCTGAGCCAGCAGAGTGGTAGGGACCAGCACAGCAATCTGGCGTCCACTCTGAACCGTAAGGAACGCTGCGCGCATCGCCACCTCGGTCTTGCCGAATCCGACATCACCACATATAAGGCGGTCCATGGGCTGTTCAGAGACCATATCCTCAACTACTGCATCAATGGCATCTGCCTGGTCCGGGGTCTCCTCAAACGGAAACTGGGATGAAAACTGTTGATACTCGATATCAGGTTCTGATATTGCATGCCCCTGTTTGGCAGCCCGACGGGCATAGATCTCCAGCAACTCTGCAGCAACATCACGTACCTTCTGCGCAGCCTTCTTGCGCGCCTTCTGCCACTGATCACTGCCAAGACGGTGAATAGGGGCCTTCTCCGGGTCGGTTCCAGTATAGCGACCAATCAGATGGAGCGAGGTTACCGGCACATATAGCTTGTCACCTTTGGTGTACTCAAGTAGCAGATATTCAGCCTGACTGCCGCCAGCATCCAGGGATACCAACCCCCTGTAGCGGCCAATGCCGTGGTCAAGGTGGACCACAGGGTCCCCAATCTTCAGCTCCGAGAGGTGGTGAATTACTGCATCTGCATTGATGCCACCCTTTTTGGAGCGTCTGCGTCGCTGCAGAACCTGCTCTCCAAACAGTTGTGACTCTGTAATAACAGCTATTGACGGCCTCTCCAGCAGGAGGCCGTCATCCAGCGGAGCCACCATAATGGAGAGCGCCTCCTCTCCATCCAGGAATTGACTCCAGTCAGTTACGGGGTGGGGGTGAATTGAGCGGGCACGAAACAGCTCCAGCAGAGCCTCCCTTCGTCCAGCCGACTCTGCAGCAATAACGGTACGACCACTAAACTCCTCCATAAATCCGGTAAGCCGCTGGAGTGGATTATCGGATCTGGAACTTGCCCCCAGCTGCATCGGTTTGCGGCTCTGCAGATTAAAATGGCCGGCTCTCTCTTCACTCTCAAAACGGTCCAGCTGTGCAATGGGGGAGCGGTTGATGGCTGCAAACAGCTCATCAGTTTTCAGAAAAATCTCATCAGGCGGAAGAACCGAGCGACTCTGGTCAAAGAACTGATCCTGATGGCGTTCGTGAATCTCCTCCCGGAACTGGTTGGCGCTGCTCTCTATCTCCTCTCCGCAGACAAGAAGATGGCGCTCCGGCAGATAATCAAACAGGGTGACAGTCTCATCAAAGAACAGTGGTAGATAGTACTCAATGCCGGATGGGGCAAGCCCCTGGCTAATATCTCTGTATATCGCACTCGCCTGGGGGTCACCCTCAAAGGTTGCACGCCAGCTGCGACGAAAATGGCTTATCCCATCCTCGCTCATCGGGAACTCCCGGGCCGGCAGCAGATTGATATTCTCTACCTGGCTGGTTGTACGCTGGCTCTCCGGGTCAAATATTCTCAGTGATTCAACCTCGTCATCAAACAGATCTATCCGGTAGGGGGCATCTGCACCCATGGGGAAGAGATCAATTATTGAGCCACGAAAGGCATACTCGCCATGTTCAATAACCTGGGATACCGAGTGGTATCCGCTCTGCTCCAGACGCAGTCTCAATTTATCCCGATGCAGATTTTCGCCAGTCGAGAGGCTAAAAGAGTGGAGATCAACATATGTTCGTGGCGGAATGCGTTGCATCACTGTAGGTGCTGCAGCAAGTACAATGCCCCGTTTCATGGTGGGGAGCCTGGTCATCACCTCAAGACGGCGAGAGGTGATGTCGGGGTGAGGAGAGAAACGGTCGTATGGCAGGGTCTCCTGGTCCGGGAAGGTGAGGATCGGGATTGAGGAACCACCCCCATAAAAACGTACCTGCTCCTCAAGTATATTAAGTGTCGGAGTGTCCTTGACCACCACCAGCAGCGGGCCATCAGCTCTCTCTGCCGCATTTTTAATCAGCAGGCCTGCAGCACTTCCATAGAGCTGTGCCCAGTGAATTCGATCACCATCACCCTTGGGGAGTGGGGGGTGGAGAATGGAGGTGGTGGAGGGGGTAGCCATCTGCGCATTTTAACTGGATCCACGATTAGAAACGCGAAAAATAGGGACCTTCATGTATACTGCAGCGATGATTCGAGGACTGGAATTCCGTATTGGCCTGCGCTATACGAGGGCACGCCGGAAAAACAACTTTATCTCCTTTATCTCCCTGACCTCGATGTTGGGGATTGCGCTGGGCGTGACCGCTCTCATTACCGTGCTCTCTGTAATGAATGGCTTCGAAAAAGAGCTTCGTGAGCGTATTCTGGGGATGGCCGCACATACAAGCCTGCTCGGTCTTGAGGATACTCTGCCGCGCTGGAGAGAGGTGGCAGAGACAGCAATGGAGAATGATCAGGTGCTTGGTGCTGCCCCCTACATAGAGGGGCAGGGGATGTTGAGTAGTGGTGATCAAGCCTTTGGGGTGATGATCCGTGGGATTGACCCTGCCGAGGAGCGCAATGTCTCCGAGGTCTCGGAGCAGATGGTGGAGGGGGAGCTGGAGGCACTTAATCAGACTCGCTTCGGCATTGTTCTGGGGACTGAGCTGGCATCCAGGCTGGGCGCAGGTCTCGGTGACAAGGTGACCCTGATGATTCCAAAAGGGAGTGTTACTCCAGCCGGATTGGTGCCGCGCATGAAACGCTTCACTGTAGTGGGGCTGTTTGAGGTGGGGATGTACGAGTTCGATAGTGGACTGGCACTGCTTTCGCTGCGAGATAGCGGAAAACTGTTCCGCATGGGTGATGAGGTGACAGGGGTGCGACTGCGCCTGAGTGACATGTTCAAGGCTCCAGAGGTGAGCCGAGAGATTGCAAACGACTCAAACAGGGCGTTCAGGGTGACAGACTGGACCCGCCAGCATGCCAACTTCTTCAGCGCCATCCAGATGGAGAAGCGGGTGATGTTCATAATCCTCATGCTGATTGTGGCGGTGGCTGCATTTAATATCGTATCAACCATGGTGATGGTTGTTACCGACAAAGAGTCTGATATCGCAATCCTCCGCACCCTGGGAGAGCGCCCCCGCGATATTCTTGCCATCTTTATAGTCCAGGGAACGGTGATCGGAGTTGTGGGAACCCTGCTTGGCGTTCTTGGAGGGATCTCTCTGGCTCTCAATGTAGAGACCCTGATCCCGGCTATTGAACAGCTGTTCGATACGCAATTCCTCTCGGCCGATATCTACTACATCAATGCCGTCCCATCGGACATGCGCTGGTCGGATGTAACCATGATTGCCGGGGTTTCGTTGGTGTTGAGTCTGCTAGCCACTATCTACCCGGCATGGAAAGGGTCACGGGTACAGCCTGCGGAGTCACTGCGCTATGAGTGACGGACCAGTTCTCCAGTGTCGTGACCTATCCCGCACCTTTGATGACGGCAGTAGCCGGGTTGAGGTGTTGCGCAGAGTTGAGCTGTCACTTGCCAAGGGAGAGAAGATCGCAATTGTCGGCGCCTCCGGCTCAGGAAAATCGACCCTGCTTCACCTCCTCGGAGGGCTGGATCTGCCGACCAGTGGCGCGGTCAAGATTGACGGGGTTGATCTCGCCACACTCTCGGAGAACAGAAGAAGTCACCTCCGTAACCGCCAGCTCGGTTTTATCTACCAATTTCACCATCTGCTTCCGGAATTCACCGCCCTGGAGAATGTCTCCATGCCGTTGCTGATCAGACGAACCTCGCGTTCCGAGGCAGAACAGCAGGCGGCAGATATTCTGCGGCGGGTTGGTCTGGGGCATCGTCTTGACCACAAGCCTGCAGCGCTCTCCGGTGGTGAGCGTCAGCGTGCAGCCGTGGCACGGGCGCTGATCACCAATCCACTGGCAGTGTTGGCGGACGAGCCCACCGGAAATCTGGACCGGGAGAGTGCAGAGCAGGTATACGATCTTATGCTGGAGCTAAACAGAGAGGTTGGAACCAGTCTGGTGTTGGTAACCCACGACCAGATGCTTGCCAGCAGAATGGACAGAGTGCTCAAGCTGGTAGATGGGGTGCTGGAGGAGGGTTAAGAGGAGCGTCTCAAAGAGGCCCGTCTTCTCCACTGACGTCCCACATGCCAGATCCAGAACCAGCGCATTCCGAAATATCCAATTGTAGCGGCGATAACACCGTTAAACAGACACCCCAGCAGAAAGGGCTTCCATATCAGTGGCAGAATGGTCTCCAGCCAGCTATAAGAGAGCTCAAACTCCACGTTGATGGGGGGTGTTCCGAGCATGCTGGATCCAACCCAGTAGGCGAACCAGAACAGAAAGGGCATGGTGAATGGGTTGGTGACCCAGACCAGTCCAACCGCTATTGGCAGATTTACACTAAAGAAAATTGCGGCGGCAGCGGCCAGAATCATCTGGAAGGGTACAGGTACCCACGCCATAAAGAGCCCAACCCCAAAGGCCCCGGCAACCGAGTGACGATTGAGATGCCAGAGATCAGCAGAATGCAGCATAGTGCCAAAGATACGAAGGTGCTTGTGCTCCCGTATGGTTTCATGGTTCGGCATATACCGTTTAATGATATGTTTTGGCATATTCTCTGATTATATTCACTGTACCTTATATATTCCATGATACATATCAAAGGTTACAACTTAATTACAAAAATTCCACCTGTTGCAGTTGCTGCGGTTTCACTGCTGTTTGGCATGGTAATGCTGTTTCAGCAACAGCAGCTGCCGTCACCAGTATGGGGAGTTATTCTGCTCCCCCTTGCTGTTATCAGTCACAGAACAGAGTGGGGGCGCCCGCTTGTCTGGCTGGTTGCCGGATTCCTCTGGGCAGCATTCATGGCAGAGCTGCGGCTTGCGGTCTCCCTGCCTGATGAGCTGGAGAAAAAGGATCTGCAGCTAGTAGGAGAGGTGGTAGATATCCCCCAGCGCAAGAGTAATGGCTCACTCCGGTTTCTGTTCCAGATAGAGAGTGCTGAGTACAAGGGAGAGCTGGTTGATCTGCCAGCACTTGCCCGCATCAGCTGGTATCGTACCCAGAGAGAGGTCAAGGCGGGCGAGAGATGGTCACTGCGGGTTCGTCTCAAGCAACCACACGGCTTTATGAATCCAGGAGGTTTCGATTACGAGAAGTGGCTATTCCAGCAAGGGATCCGTGCTACTGGATATGTACGTAAGGACCCGGGTAACAGAGTTCTGAACCCATCTTCATCAGGCCTGGATTCACTGCGTGCAGAGCTCACCAGATGGATTGGTGAAAACAGCAGATCAGAGCGTGCAGACGGTATCCTCTCGGCACTGGCCGTTGGCGACAGACAGGGGATTGAAGAGAGAGAGTGGGATGTATTCAGGCAGACCGGCACCAGCCACCTTATGGCAATCTCCGGTCTCCATATTGGGCTGGTATCAGGATTGTTCTTCTTTCTCTTTCGCTGGCTCTGGTCCATACCGAGCAGACTGTTGCTAATGGTTCCGGCTCAGCAGGCTGGGGCAGTTGGTGGTTTTCTCGGTGCCCTGGGGTACGCCGCCCTTGCAGGTTTTGCCATCCCTACCCAGCGCGCCCTGATTATGGTCTCGGTTGTTATGGCGATGATTTTGCTAAAGAGGGCTGTTGCCCCGTGGACAATATACTTCACCGCACTGATTGCGATTCTGCTGTTGGACCCATTTGCAGTTCTCTCGGCCGGTTTCTGGCTCTCGTTTGGGGCGGTTGGGCTCATCCTGTATGGGTTGGCAGAGCGCAGGGGTGGCGAATCAAAGTGGCTAACCATGATTCGCATCCAGTGGGTTCTTGCGATCGGAATGTTGCCAATGCTGCTCTTCCTGTTTCGCCAGGGTTCACTGATCGCCCCTGTTGCCAATATTATCGCTGTGCCTTGGGTTAGCCTGATTGTTGTTCCGCTAAATCTTCTGGCATCACTGCTTCACCTGCTCTCAATATCTGGGGCCGAGCAACTGCTGCGGTTATCTGCAGAGATGTTTGAGTGGATATGGCCGCTACTGGAGTGGTTTTCAGACCTGGCTCTATCCCACTTCGGTTTTCACCAACCGGAACTATGGACCGTACTATTGGCTATGGTTGGGGCAATTCTGATTCTCTCTCCTGTAGGCTGGAGCAGACGCTGGCCAGGAGTTGTTGCCCTGCTGCCTCTGCTATTGCTCTCGCCAGAGCGACCAGACAAGGATGAGGCCTGGGTGACAGTGCTGGATGTGGGGCAGGGGCTGTCGACGGTAGTCGAGAGCATGGACAAGGTGATGGTCTACGATACCGGAAACCGCTTTAGTGCAACCTTCAATGCTGGTGATGCGGTAGTGGTCCCCTTTCTGAAATCCAGAGGGTGGAAGAGGGTTGATCTTCTGGTCATCGGCCATGATGACCGTGACCATATAGGCGGTATGGATGCCCTGATGAAAGCACTGCCAGTTGTGGAGTCAATATCATCTGTACCGGAACAGGTTACCGGCGCAACCAACTGTCTGGCTGGTGAGAGCTGGATGTGGAATGGAGTCTCCATTACAGTTATCCATCCGGATAGTCCGGACCGCTTCAAGGGCAATAATGGCTCCTGCGTAATCAGAATAGATGCAGGTGGTGAATCGCTGCTGCTGACCGGGGATATAGAGAAAGAGGCAGAGTACCATCTGCTGTCAACATCTCCAGAGCTGCTCGATGTTGATGGAGTGGTGGTCCCGCACCACGGCAGCAACACCTCATCAACTGCAGAGTGGATAGATGCGGTATCTCCCGCTTGGGCGGCCTTCCCGGTAGGGTACAAAAATCGTTACCGTTTTCCAAAGCAGAAGGTGGTAGAGCGTTACCGCAGAGGCGGAGTCAGGCTGTTTGAGACCGCCCATACCGGCTCCCTGCAGATCCGTCTGGGGAGAGCCGAGCTCCCAGTTCCATGGCGTCAATTCAGCCAAAAGATCTGGAGTGATGTAAACTGACCAAACCTATGATTCGGCAATTTTTTGAAACAGTCTGGTACGACAGGCAGTGGTACAAAAAGAGACCACTCTATCTGCTGCCAATGATTGTGCTGCTCCCCGCAAGCTGGCTTTTCTGCCTGTTGGTGGAGATCCGTCGCAGCGGTTATCGCACAGGGCTGGTAAAGAGCAGAAGGGCGGCAGTGCCGGTTATTGTGGTTGGTAATATCACTGTCGGTGGCACCGGCAAGACCCCACTCATCATCGCTTTGGCCAGCTGGCTTCAGCAACAGGGATACCGTCCGGCTGTGATTAGCCGCGGTTATGGTCGCAAGAGCACAGAGGAGATATCCAGGGTAAGCGTAAATAGCAGTGCCGAAGAGGTAGGGGATGAGCCGCTGCTGATCGCCTCCACAACCGGAGTACCGGTATACGTTGGAGTAGATAGAGCGACTGTTGCAGACCGGGCGGTTATGGACCAGAGCTGTGATCTGATCCTCTCTGATGATGGACTTCAACACTACAGAATGGGCAGGGATATAGAGATCGCAGTCATAGATGGCGAGCGTCGCCTGGGGAGCCGCCTCTGCCTGCCTGCAGGTCCCCTGCGTGAAAGGGCGAGTCGTCTGCAGCAGGTTGATGTTGTGGTGGTAAATGGTGAGAACATGAGGCTCCAGCCGCAACCGCTCTATCTGTTGGGAGAGGAGTCTGGCGAGAAGATATCGCTGGATAATATTACAGGCAGGACCGTCCACGCCGTTGCCGGAATAGGCAACCCGGAGCGTTTTTTCACAATGTTGAGGAGCGCTGGTATCGAGGTAATTACCCATCCGTTTCCTGACCATCATCAGTATAATGCAGAGGAGCTGAATTTTGCCGATGGCCACCCTGTGGTCACCACAGAGAAGGATGCAGTCAAGATGAGAGAGCTGAATTTGGGGCAGGGGATAGATATCTGGGTAGCCCCGGTAACTGCAGAGCTGGACGAAAAGATTACACAAAAGCTGAAACAGAGACTAAGTAATCTCTGAAAAAGCCCCATGGGATGGGGGTTTGGGGGATAATCCCTTCCCCCATAGAACAACTTGTAAGGCTAATAGACAATGGTAGACAATAAATTACTCGCTATACTGGTGTGCCCACTGTGCAAGGGGCCTCTGGTCTACGACAAGCCAAAACAGGAGCTGATCTGCAGAGCAGACAAACTGGCCTATCCGATACGTGACGATATTCCGGTTATGCTGGAGGACGAGGCACGCAGAGTCAGCGCAGAAGAGCTTGAATGAAATTTAGTGTAATCATCCCTGCCCGTTACGGCTCCAGCCGGCTTCCAGGCAAGCCGCTACTAGATATAAATGGCAAACCAATGGTTGCCCATGTCTGGGAGCGAGCCAGAGAGAGTGGGGCCGAGAGAGTACTGGTTGCAACCGATGATGAGCGCATCAGAGAGGCAGTGACCGCGCTAGGGGCAGAAGTATGTATGACCAGAGCAGACCACACCTCTGGCACCGACAGGCTGGCAGAGGTCGCAGAACAGCTACAGCTGGACGCTGACGAGATTGTGGTAAACCTTCAGGGTGATGAGCCGCAGATGCCTGCGGAGTTGATCAGGCAGGTCGCAACAGATATGGACAGCCACCCTGATGCCTCTGTGACCACCCTATACCAGCCAATTACCGCACAGAGAGACCTCTTCGACCCAAATGCAGTAAAGGTGGTAATCGACGAGGCCGGTTATGCACTCTACTTCAGCCGTGCCCCCATCCCGTGGGACCGCGATAACTTTACCGACAATCAGCAGGGGCAGCCCACACGACACTACCGCCATATCGGGCTCTACGCCTACCGGGCGGGTTTTCTTCACCGCTACACCCAGTGGCCAGCAAGCCCGCTTGAACAGATAGAGTCACTGGAGCAGCTAAGAGTTCTCTGGAAAGGGGAGAAGATACATCTAAGTGAGGCCCTGCAGGACCC